>JALXCH010000053.1 GCA_026991005.1 Calditrichia bacterium
CGGGCACGATCTAAATCCGATTCCAGTAAATAAACTAAGTATGCCATAGAAATTTTCTTCCGCTAACTTCATGGAAATATAAAGGTTCCTGAAGCTCCAATCAATTCTTTTCCTGTTTCATTTCGCAATTTTCACGCTTTGCAAATACTGAAACAACATCTCGTAAACCACAATTCCAAAAGCAATGGTGACATTCAGGGATTGCTTGCTCCCGAACATGGGAATCTCCACGGCTTCATCTGCAAGCTTCACAATTTCTTCATTTACACCAAACACCTCATTTCCCACCACCAGGCAGCTCGGAAACTGGTAGGTCACATCCCGATAAGAACGACTTTCGGAGGTGTGTTCCAGTACGACAATCCGGGTACCCTGCGCTTTCAATCTTCGGACTAAATCCAGAGAATCTTTAGCATATTCCCAGGGAACGGTTTCCACTGCACCCAGGGCAGTTTTGTCGATTTCCTTACGCGGCGGATATCCGGTGATGCCCGCCAGATACAATTTTTGCAACCGCACCGCATCGGCTGTACGAAAGATTGAACCCACGTTGTAGAGGCTGCGAATATTATCCAGCAGCGCCAGAATGGGAAACCGCTCCACGCGGTGCATCTCCTCCGGCGGTATGCGCTGGCGGGTAATTTCTTCAAACGTCAGTTTCCTCATCTTCGCTCCAGTTTAACCACCGATTCAATATGGTAGGTGTGCGGGAACATATCCACCGGTTGCACTTCCACCACCTGATACCTATCCTTTAGCATGGCCACATCTCGCGCCATGGTTGTGGGATTGCAAGAAACATACACGATGCGTTCGGGCGCGGCATGGTAAATCGCCTTTACCGTGTCGGGATGCATTCCGCTGCGCGGCGGATCGGTAACCACCACCTCTGGGGTTTCCCGTCGGGATTTCAGGTTTTTTTCCACATTTCCCGCCACAAACTGGCAATTAAAAATTTTATTTTTTTCGCAGTTGCGAATCGCATCCTGCACGGCGCTGTCCACAACTTCGAACCCCACAACCTTTTGGGCACGCTGCGCCAAAAACATGGTGATGGTACCCGTACCTGAATACAAATCCCATACCAACCGCTTCCCTTCCCCTACAAATTCCTGCACTGTGCGGTATAAGTTAACTGCCTGGAGCGGATTCGTCTGGAAAAAGGAATCCGTGGAAATTTCGAATTCGAAATCCCCCAGTTTTTCCCGAAGAACAGACTCACCGAAAAGCAGATGCGCTTCCTCCCCCACGGCAATCTGGGCAAACCGCCGATTCACGCTGTTGAGCACGCTCACCACCGCCGGGAAACGTGTGGTAAGTTCCTTTACCCAGGATTGAACCCGATCCACCACGGATTCGAAAGTAACCAGGTTTACCATGTATTGCTGGTAGGTAAATGATTTTCGCAGCACTAAAAAACGCAATATTCCCTGATGTGTTTGCAGGTTAAAGAGGGGTAATCCCGCATCACGGAAATATTCCCCGGTAAACCGGAGAATGCCATTCATCACCTCATCCTGAAGCAGGCATTCCTCAATATGCATCACCCAGCGGAAAGAACCGGGAACGTGAAAACCCAGCCCAAAATCTTTTTTTATCTGCTCATCCTGCAATTCCTCCGGGGTAAGCCAGCGACGATCGGTAAAAGAAAATTCCATCTTGTTTCGATAAGCATATTGCAGAGGAGAAGGTAACGTGGGATGCACCACCTCCGGGGAAACTCCGGCAATATGCTCCAGACTCTCCACCACATGCTGACGTTTAAATTCCAGTTGTTGTTCGTAACTCAAATTCTGCCACTTACAGCCACCGCAGTAACCGAAATACCGGCAGGGAGCTTCCTGCCGCAACGGCGAGGCTTGTATCAATTCCAGCAACCGCGCTTCTGCGTATTGACTTTTGATTTTGCGAATCTGCACCAGCGCCACATCCCCGGGAAGGGTATTTTCCACAAACACCACTCGTCCATCTACCCGAGCCAGTCCTTTACCACCAAACGCCAGCTTCTCGATAGTTACCTGCAACTTCTGTTTTCGTTTCATGCACCGCCCATTTTTGTTCCGAAAATAAGGAAGACTCTCCAGAGAAGCAACTGTCGGGAAAAGAGCAATAAATCCTTATGATGGCGGGATATTTACCAGCGCTACTCCGTAAAATACGGGATGCTAACTTATTAATAATTCTGAACTAATCTGAGCAACTTTTATAATCATAGGAGAAAAAAAGAACCCATCCGGACGCCATTTCTGTCCAGCAACTCAGCCCTCTCCCCCGCAGTATTCTGCGGACGAGAGGGTAGAATCAGTCTCTGTTTGTAATTTTTTGGTGGATTTAGTTTTGAAAATTCAAATTTGATAATTTCCCTCACTGTTCTCCATCGTTCATTCTCTCGTGAGGGAAAAATCCAAAAAGAAAGCGCTACTCGCCATCGAATCCCACTTCTTCGTAATACTTATGCGCGTCGTATTCCATTTGCAGATTTTTGATATGCTCATCCTCCTGCTCCGCCAGCCACTGAAAAATCTTCCGTACCTCCGGATCTTCCACTCGCTGGAATTGCGCCTGATAAAAATCCCGGCTTATTTTCTCATTCTCGATAGCCAAATTAATGAGCTCCAGGATAGTGCAATTGGTCAGTTCCAGCTCCATAATGGTGCGCCGGTTGGGGACTTCAATATCTTCGAACGAGACCGGTTCATCATGATTATTTTCAGAAATTTTATCGCGGATGCGTTTTTCGTGAAGAAATTCTTCTTCAATCAACTGAGCCAGCAGTGCCTGGGTTACCGAGTTCTTCACCCGGTTCATCATGTGCTGATAGATCAACACGGTCTCGTTTTCATTTTTTAACGCAATTTGCAGGGCACGCAAACTTTCTGGTGACAAATTTCCCATCATGCTTTCCTTTTCCTTATGATTGGACCGCAGATTCTTTTTTATTCTGTTCTTTCTTATTATCGTGCCCTGGTAAAAATTCATCAGTAAAAGCGCTTTCTACTGTCTGGCGAATTACCGTAACTTTAATCTGCCCGGGATATTCCATGCTTTCTTTAATCTTCCTGGCAATATCGCTGGCCAGAAGCTGAGCCTCAGCATCCGAGAGTTTCTCGGGGAGAATCATCACTCGAATTTCCCGACCGGCGGAGAGCGCGTAGGTTTTAGCCACTCCCTCGAAAGAATTCGCCAGTTCTTCCAGCTTGGCAATGCGCTGAGCGTACGCTTCCAGGGATTCCCGCCGTGCTCCGGGCCGTGCTCCGCTAATGCGATCGGCGGCGGTTACCAGCACCGAAATGGGCGAAATGGGCTCGGCTTCTTCGTGATGCGCCAGAATGGAGTTAATCACCACCGGATGTTCCCCGCACCGGGTAGCCACTTCCACACCAATGGACACATGGCTTCCCTCGGAATCGCCACTAACCGCTTTCCCGATATCATGAAACAATCCCGCTCGGCGTGCCAGTTGCACATCCAGACCCAGCTCGGCAGCCATTCCGCCGGCCAGCAGCGCCACCTCTTTGGAGTGCTGCAGAATGTTCTGCCCGTAGCTGGTACGATATTTCAAACGTCCCAGATATTCCTTCATCTCGGGATGGACATTTTTAATATTTAGCTCCCGCAAGGTCTCCTCGGCCGCCCGTTTAATGCTTTGTTCCACCTCACGGGTTGCTTTTTCCACCTCGGCTTCAATGTTTTTGGGATTAATGTTTTTGCTGCGGATCAAACGCGTCATGGCAATGCGGGCAATTTCCCGTTTAATGGGATCGAAGCTGGACATAACCACCGTCTCCGGCGTATCGTCCACAATCACCTTCACCCCTGTAGCGGCTTCAAACGCTTTAATATTGCGCCCCTCGCGTCCAATGATGATTCCCTTCCAATCATCGTTGGGTAATTCCACCGAAATCAGGGTAGATTCCATGGTGTAATCCGTTGCCATCCGTTCGATGGCAAAAGCCATAATCTCTTTGGCTTCCCAGCGGGCGCGTTCCTCCGCTTCATTCTTAATATCGATGATGGTTTGAGCCGCCTCCGCCCGTGCCTGAGACACCATGTTTTCAATCAGCATCTTCTTGGCTTCTTCCCGGCTCAACCCGGAAATGGCTTCCAGCTTTTCCATTTCTTTTTCACGGATTTCATTAATCTCTTTCTCATGGTTCTGAATGGTTTGCTCCCAGTTGATGAGCTCATTTTCCCGCTTGCGGATTTGCCACTCTTTTTCCTGAACTTTGTTGTTCAGCCGCCGCACCTCTTTTTCCCGACGGCGCAATTTCTCCTCTGCCTTCTGCAAGGCACTCTCGCGTTGCTTCAACTGCTTTAACGTTTGATTTTTCTCCTGAAACAGCTTCTCTTTCGCCGCCAGATAGGCTTTCCGTTCCAATTGCTGAACCCTGCGTTGCGCCTCATCTAAAATAGAATCCGCCTGTTTGCGGGCATTTTTAATTTTGCTTCCACCAATCAGATATGCCACTAAAAATCCTATGCCTATGCCAACTATTCCTGCAATAATTAAAAAGATTATATTCATTTATGAACCTCTTCTTTTTTCTGGTTTTGAATTTAAATCCCGGAGCTCCCACTACTCCAATGATTGTAAGGGAACTCCTTATTGAAATAAATATAATTTCAGATGGTTCCCAATGAAATGATTTTTTCATCCCACGGAAGGTTGAAACAACGTTGTGAGAAACAATGTGTTAACTTCCCTTCAGATTCTCCGAATTTATCCCGTTTACCTTTGCACTTTCCGAAAGATGAAACATTTTTCCGGAGTGAGCACATAGAGGAGCATCTGGTTCTCCGACCGAGGATCCCACAGGGCAATATCCCGGGGAAGAAACTCTGCATCTTCCCACTGGAGCTTTTCCTGAAAAAATTGCCCTTTCCGGAAGAAAAACACCGCGCGTGCTTCCACATCGGTAACCAGCAGGGTTTCTTGAAGCGACACAGCGACGCCCCGCACCTGTCGGAAATCCGGATGTTGAATCTCACGAATAAAATTCCCCAGGTAATCGAACACCAGCACGGCATTGCGCCCGGCATCGGTTACAAACAGTTCTCCCGAAGCATTTAAAGCAAGCTGGCGCGGAGAAAGCAATTGCCCCAGATTGTCCGAAGCATCCCCAAACGCCACCCGGGGATTCCCAAAACGATCGATTTTCACAATGCGCTTGTTCAAATCTTCCAGAATAAAAATATCGTATTGATTGGACACCGCCACACTTAAAGGCATGGCAAAATAATAGGGAGATTGCTCATCGACAGACAGGATGCCGGCGAAGTTCAAATAGCGATCCATCTGAACGATGCGATCGTTGTTAAAATCTGCCACGTAAATGTTGATGGTGAGATGGGCATCGATATCCGTGGGGGCATCGAACTGCTCACTGCCTCGCCCAAAACCTCCGACTTCTTTCAGAAATCGTCCGGAGGCATCGAATTCCATCACCCGATTGCGACCGCGATCTACCACGAACAAAATACCTGCGGAGTTTAAATCCAGTGCCACCGCATCCTGAAATTTCCCGGAGGGCGTTTGCGAACCATCGAAAGTGGCGACAACTTCCCAGCGCTGCGAACCGGAAGCCTTTGCAGATGCTTCCTGCGCAGGCAGCGTTATAGCGCTCCAGAACATTCCCATACACCCGAACCACAGCAAAATCCAGCGGAGATTCATTCTTGAACGGCTCCCTCTTTTGTTAAATTACTGAATGGTATTTCAAAAAGTTTGCGGAACAAGACCAGATGTGTTCCGGGATTACAAATCATGGGAGAATTACCTTAAATTTCCACGGACATTTATTCATTAAAAATAAGCATTTAAGAAATTTCCCTGGGACTCGGAGTTCTGGAATTTCCAAATCCTGCAAAGAGTTTGCCTTCGAACAGTTCCACAATGTTTTCTACAGCAATGTGAAGGCTCCCCTGTTTCAGGGAATCGGGCAGCGATTTCTCTACCAGTTTGGGAAGGTAAATGGTACGAAAGCCCAACTTCACCGCTTCCCGGATGCGCGCCTCCATCTGGTTAACCATGCGAACATCGCCGTTGAGGCCAATTTCTCCGATAAACACGCTATTGGGTGGCAACGCCACCTCCTGGTAGCTGGAGTACAGCGCCATGGCTATTCCCAGATCAATACCGGGATCATCGAAGCGCAAACCACCGGCAATTTTCACGAACACATCGGAGACGCCAAATCGTAAATTACCGTGCTTTTCCAGAATTGCCAGAAGCAGCGCCAGCCGCCGGGGATCGAATCCGCTTACCGTGCGTTGAGGAACGCCGTAATTGCTGCGCGACACCAGCGTTTGCACTTCCGCCAGAATGGGACGCGAGCCTTCAAAACTGGAGACCACACTTACCCCCACCTGGGGCTTTTCACTATGGGAAAGGAATAACCGGGACGGATTTTCCACCTGGCGCAGTCCCTCCCGTTCCATCAGGAAAATTCCCAGTTCATTGGTGGCACCAAATCTGTTTTTTACCGAGCGCAAGATGCGATATTGGTAGAGATTGTCTCCCTCGAAAGAGAGTACCACATCCACCATGTGCTCCAGAATTTTAGGGCCGGCAATACTCCCTTCTTTGGTAATATGCCCTACCAGAATCAGGCTCCAGCCCTGCTCCTTTGCTGCGCGAAATAACCGCGAGGCACACTCCCGCAACTGCGCCACATTTCCCGGTGCACCTGCCACATCCTCCGAATACAGAGATTGAATGGAATCCACAATCACCACATCCGGTGCGTGCTGCTCAATCTGAAAGAGAATATTTTCCAGGTTGGTTTCCATAAGCACCGGGAGTTCCCGGGTGGGAACTGCCAGACGCAAAGCCCGGTTGTGAAGCTGCTGCAGGGATTCTTCCCCACTCACATAAAGCACCCGGTTCTGGTGCTGAATGAGACTGGCCGCCACCTGCAAAAGCAGGGTGGATTTCCCAATGCCCGGCTCCCCGGCCAACAGAACCACCGAGGCGGGGAAGAGTCCACCACCCAGCACCCGGTCGAACTCTCCAATATGGCTCACAATGCGGGGCATTTCCCGGTATTCTACCCGGGAGAGCAGAACGGGAGTGTTGCCGGCGCGTTCGGGAGAGACCTGATTTTTCTCCAGCGGCGAACTGGTGTGTTTTTCCATGCTGTTCCAGGCACCGCAATCGGGGCATTTCCCCACCCAGCGGGGACTCTCGTAACCGCACTGATTACAAATGTAAACCGTCTTCGTTTTTGCCATAAACTGTTGTTTGTTTACTTAAAAATCCAGACCCAGGGAGAAATAATGGACGGGGTCGCCGGTACGGCCCAGGTAGAACGGCCAGGCCATATCCCATTTAAACAGGATGCCCAGGAAATACACCCGGGCGCCAAATCCCAACCCGCTGATGATATCATCGAATCGCAGGGAGCCATCGGGCGATTGTTTGATTCCCCGGAAATCACTAAAACTGTACCAGGGCCCGTGATCCTGATACCAGGCGGTGCCCACATCCCAGAAAGCCACCCCACGGATGTTGAAAAGGGAAATCGGGGGGAATCCCAACTTCAGATACTCAATGGCCGGGAAGCGGAATTCAAAATTCCCCAGGAAATAGCGATTCCCCACCTGCTCGTAGTAGAATGTCCCCCGCAGGGGCATCACAAAGCGGGAGAAGAACACATCATCAATCCGCTGAATGCGAATATTGCCGCCCCGGTACTTCCGGTTAATCCAGTTATCCACCCCTCCCAAAAAATACTGCTGAGCATTTTTCCCGAAGCTCAATCCGCCACTTAAGCGCACGGCAAACTGATATTTGGGCGAAAGTTTGAAGTAATGCCGATAGTCGAATTCGAAGGTTTTAAAATCCCGCCCAATATCACTAAAGTATGGGCTTACGCGAAACGTTACCTGATACCGCGTACCATCCACCAGACCCAACACCCCCCAGCGGAATCCCCACAGGGTATTATCGTGGGTGTACGATATTTCGGGAATCACCGTGTGGGCTTTCTCGGTGGGCAGGGGTAAATCCAGATAATCCAGATACACATTGAAGGAAAGGGCGCTTATATCGATGCGATCGTACCGGCTTAAAGGATAGGAAGCGGTAAACTGACCGCCGAAATTCTCGTAACGCATCAACCCGTAGAAATAATCACCAAACATGTACACCAGATGGTAACCACCGATTCCAATGTTGGTACGTCGCTTCAGGTAATAATACTGCACGGCAAAATCGCTATTGCGTAAATCGGCCCACATGTTCATGGTGAGGTAAATCTTGTGATCACCCAGTAAATCGCTGAAAGCCAGTGCCGTGTAGCCCTGCAACCCGAAGAAGGTATTGTACCCGGCAGCACCCGTCACGTAATCCGGCGAAAATTTGATTTTGTACTTCTTCACCCGGTAGTTCCCCTTCTCGTCCTTCAGCTGACTTTCGGAAAGCACCACCTGTTTTCGTTTCCGGGTTTGCTGGGTGTGACGGGCATATTTCCCAAATACATAACGGCTGTAATCGACGGGTGCCTCCCCTTTCAGGGGTTTGGGCTTCTCTTTTTTCGCATCTTTCTGCGGGGCATGAACAATCTCTGCACCTGTGGTGTCCGCCTCCCCTTCCGGTTGCCAATCCCGGGCGTACACCGGCAGCTTATCTCCCCGCATCTCCTTTACAAACTCCGTTTCCTGCAATTTAACCGGTTGTAACTCCAGCGGATCGTTGATTAAATACACATCGTATCCGCCGTGGTAAAAAGTGGTGTACACCAGTTTACTGGCATCGCGATTCCAGTTAATCTGAAAGATTCCGGAGATGACATT
>JALXCH010000054.1 GCA_026991005.1 Calditrichia bacterium
GAACGCCGGTTCGGTAAAGTGAGTGAGCAATTAGTCCAAAATGCCACAGGATAACGATTACATGAAATCCTTCCACACCTGGCTAAAGCGGGTGTGGGACTTCCTTTACACCTTCCGCAAAATCATCTTCATCTGGGTGTTCCTCACTGCATTTGTTGCTATTGGAATTGCGCTGGGGCTGGATAAAAAAGCCGTCGCTTTTCTGGCGATTATTCTGGGAATTTTAAGTCAGGCCTTTATTGGTCTGATTAATTTAATTGCTCTTATTCCGGTGGTGGGGCCACTGATAGCCAAGGTGTTAGCGCTCCCCATTTACTGGATTTTAAATTCTCTGGGTTATTTTGTTTCGGTAGTTGCCATTAAAAAAGGGTATAAAAAGGAAGTACTGAATTACCGGGTGCTCACCATGGTGTTTCTGGTGGGGCTGGCGGTGGGGTTTGTAATCGGTCAACTGGTGTAACCTGCCCGGAGTCAACCATCCTTTGCCATGATGAATCCAGACTACACACACTGGCTGCAATATCTTTACGATTTGCAATTTTCCGGCATCAAGCTGGGGTTGCAAAATATTACCCGTTTGCTGGAAAGTCTGGGTAATCCACACCGGCGTTTTCCGGCTATTCATCTGGCAGGCACCAATGGGAAAGGTTCCACGGCGGCATTTATGGCTTCCATATTACAGGAAGCCGGTTATCGAGTGGGGTTGTACACTTCGCCTCATTTAGTGGATTTTACCGAACGCATCCGGGTCAATGGAGTACCCATGCCGCAGGAACTCCTGGTGGAGTATGTGCAGGAACTGCATCCGCTTTTCGAGCAGATTCACCCCACTTTTTTTGAAGCGACCACCGCCATCGCTTTTCGTTACTTTGCCGAGAAACAGGTGGATGTGGCGGTGGTGGAAACGGGCCTGGGCGGGCGGCTGGATGCCACCAACGTGCTGGAACCGCTGGTGGCAGTGATTACTCCCATCGGTCTGGAACATCAACAGTACCTGGGGGAGACGCTGGAAGAAATTGCCCGGGAAAAGGCGGGAATAATTAAGGCGGGCGTTCCGGTGGTGACTTCCCACCAACATCCTGCGGTGTCGCAGGTGTTGCGTTCCCGTGCCCGGGAGCTGGGAAGCCCCTTTGTCCAGATGCACCCGGGAAAGGAGGTGGAAATCCAGGAGCTTACCATCGAGGGAGGGCGGTTTACCCTGCATGCCGGGGAGCGGGATTTTCCGGATTTGCGCATTCCCCTGGCGGGGCGGCATCAGGTGTACAATGCAGCCCTGGCGGTGGAAGCCTTGTTGCAGATTAAGGAGGTTTCTCTGCCCGAACCTGCCATCCGAAAAGGGCTGGAAGGCTGCAAATGGCCCGCCCGGTTGCAGATTATCCGTCGCCAGCCTCTGGTTCTACTGGATGTTTCCCACAATCCCCCGGGTTTCCGGAGCACCTTTCGCTTCTTGCGGGAACTTTTCCCCACGGCAGCGTTTAAATTAATCCTTGGTCTGGCAAAAGATAAAGATTATCCCGCTATTGTCGATATTGTGGTTCGTCAGGCGCAGGAAGTCGTGCTGGTCGAATGGTTCTCGGACAGAGGATTACCCGCAGCCGCTCTGCAAAAGGCGTTTGAAGAACGGCAGAAGCAGGTGCGTACCTTCCCGGATGTGATTTCCGCTTTCCATCAACTTCAGAAGGAGCAGAAGGCAGATGAAGTGTTGCTCATTATGGGTTCCCACTATCTGGCCGGTCGCTTTCTGGAAACTTACCGGGAAGAGAAATAAGGAGAGTGAGGAAAACCGATGGGAACTGCGTTGCGGAATATTCAGACCATGGGTAAAAAATGCGCTTAAAAATACAAATAGCTTGATTTTATGGGAACAAAAAACTACATTTGAACGCTGCGTTGATTGCACCGAATTTGGCTTCAGATTAGCCCCCATTTCCACCCTGCTGGTGTTGGGATTTTGAATCCAGACAAATACTTAACCAATTTTAAGGATAAAAAGAGGTGATGTTTTATGCTCGATCTTGAATCTCTGAAATCACTGAAAATTTCGGAACTGGCGCAAATTGCCCAGGAACTGGGAATTCCCGGTGTATCCGGAATGAAGAAACAGGAACTCATTTTCAAAATTCTGGAAGAACAGACGGCGCAGGAAGGTCTGATCTTCTCCGAAGGTGTGCTGGAGGTGTTACCGGATGGGTATGGTTTCCTGCGTTCGCCCAAATTTAACTATTTACCGGGGCCCGATGATATTTACGTGTCTCCCTCGCAGATTAAGCGTTTCGACCTGCGCACCGGGGATACGGTATCGGGGCAGATTCGTCCTCCCAAGGAGAACGAGCGCTTTTTCGCCCTGCTGCGGGTGGAAGCGGTCAATTTCGAAGCACCGGAAAAGAAACGCCACGTGACGTTCTTCGACAATCTGACTCCCATCTATCCTCTGGAGCGGTTGAACCTGGAGACCAATCCCAAAGAGTACACCATGCGCATTATGAACCTACTTACGCCTATTGGGAAGGGGCAGCGTGGGCTGATCGTCTCCCCGCCCCGGGCGGGTAAAACGGTGATTCTGCAAAAAATTGCCAACGCCATTACCGAAAACCACCCTGAAGTGATTTTGATTGTAC
>JALXCH010000055.1 GCA_026991005.1 Calditrichia bacterium
CCATCCTTTACCCCGGTCACATCCCAGATTAAAGTGGGGCGGGTAATTAACCCTTCCGGAAGCTCACCGACATTGACCTGCATTTTGTCGTTCCAGGGCAGGATGCGAATTCCATCGTCGGTTTTCAACACCAGAGTACTTCCGCTTTTGCTCATTAGAGTTCCGCTGATGAGCTGCCCCTTGTCAGTAATAATTTCCACCGGATGATCTATGTACTTCTCCAGAATTTTTTCGCCACTTACCAGGTCGTATTCATAATTTTGCTCCAGCACAGCAAAATCTTTGTTCCCGCTTAAATTGCGTAAATGGACGGAAGTCGGAATAATTTCGGAGGCGACATCGGTGAATTTCAGGGGGAGGTTGGAACGGGTAATTTCCACCGTCCGCACCTGTTTTACCAGCGCCAGATTCTGATTGTACACCGTTACATAATTTTCGTCCGCCATAAGCAATCCCCCTATTAAAATGGATAATAAGAGTGTTCCCCAAAACCTGCCAGACATTTTCATATTTTCTCCTATGAATCTAATTGCTGAATATTATGCTGCAACTTTTCTAATTTTTCTTTGAAATTGCCCAATTTGTTCCGTTCCTGCTCTACGACTCGTTCGGGGGCCCGTGTCAGGAATTGTTCATTCTGCAGTTTTTTCTCCAGGGAGGCAATCTGTTTTTCCAGGCGCTGGATTTCCTTATTCAGGCGCTGACGTTCCACTTCGATATCGATGAGTCCCGCCAGGGGAACGAATAATTCCACCTTCTCCACCACAGCCATCGCCGCGGCAGGGATTTTTTCGCTGCGCGGTACCTGAGCAATATCCTCTACCCGGGCTAACCGTTGAATGTAATGTCCGTATTCTTCAATGAGGTACCGATAATTCTCATCTTCTGTCTTAAATTTTACCTGCGCCTTACTGGCTGGTGGAACGTTCATTTCCGAACGAATCGTCCGTACCGCCGAAATGAACTCTTGAATAAAGTTCATCTGTGCTTCTGCAGAATCGGAAATCAAGCTTTCGTCCATCTGTGGCCATTGGGCAATAACATTGGGGGCTTCGTCCGGGCGCTTCAAACGATGCCAGATTTCCTCGGTGATGAACGGAATGTAGGGATGCAGCAGACTCATGGCGGTTTTCATCACATGTACCGCAACAGTACGCGCCGTCTGGCGATCCAGAGGATCGGCATCTTCCGCCAGCCGGGGTTTGATTAATTCCAGATACCAATCGCAGAACTCGTGCCAGAAGAAATGGTACACCGCATTCAGCGAATCGTTCACCCGGAAGTTGTCCAGATTGGAGGTTACTCCTTCAATCGCCCGTTGCAATCGACTTAAAATCCAGAAATCAGCCAGCTTGAAATATTTCTGATAATCCCGGAAATTGTCCTGCGGCGTTTCCAGATTCATGGCCAGGAAGCGGTAGGCGTTCCAGATTTTATTGGAGAAATTACGCCCCATCTCGAAATGGGATTCCGCCAGATTAATATCCTGCCCCTCGGAGCTGAGCATAATCAGGGTAAAGCGCATAGCATCGGCACTGTACTTGTCGATAATTTCCACGGGGTCGATACCGTTCCCCAGGGATTTACTCATCTTACGTCCCAGGTGGTCGCGCACAATTCCATTCAAATACACATCTTTGAAGGGAATATCTTTCATGAATTCCATCCCGGCCATGATCATGCGCGCCACCCAGAAGAAGATGATATCCGGGCCGGTAACCAGCAAATCCGTGGGGTAGAAATAGCGAAGTTCCGGGGTGGCTTCGGGCCAGCCCAGTGTGGAAAATGGCCAGAGCCAGGAACTAAACCAGGTATCCAGCACATCCTCGTCCTGTTTGAAATGAGTGCCTCCGCACTTTTCGCACTTCTGCGGGGTTTCGTGAGCCGCAACAGTATGCCCGCAATCCTGGCAGTAGTACACGGGAATGCGGTGCCCCCACCACAGCTGACGGCTAATACACCAGTCGCGAATATTTTCCAGCCAGTTCAGGTAGGTTTTTAACCAGCGTTCGGCGGGGTGGAATTGAATCCGCCCATCCCGAACAACCTCCATCGCCGGTTTGGCCAGGTCTTTCATCTTCACAAACCACTGTTCACTGAGCCAGGGTTCAATCACCGTACCACAGCGATGGCAATGACCCACACTGTGCTCATGGTCTTCGATTTTTAACAGCAAACCACGGGATTCCAGATCAGCCACCACTTTTTTGCGGGCTTCGAAACGATCCATGCCCGCATAGGCACCGGCGTTCTCGTTCAGCGTACCATCGTTGTTCAGAATATTCACATGGGGCAAATTGTGGCGCTGGGCAATCTGGAAGTCATTGGGGTCGTGGGCAGGCGTTACTTTAACGGCACCGGTTCCGAATTCAGGATCTACCTGGCGATCGGCAATGACCGGAATTTCCCGCTCCACCAAAGGAAGAATCACCGTCTGGCCAATCAAATGGGCATATCGTTCATCTTTGGGATGCACCGCGACGGCGGTATCGCCCAGCATGGTTTCGGGTCGGGTGGTAGCAACTACCAGATAATCCGAACTGCCCTTTACCGGATATTTAATGTACCAGAGATGTCCCTTGAGGTCTTTGTATTCCACTTCTTCGTCGGAGAG
>JALXCH010000056.1 GCA_026991005.1 Calditrichia bacterium
CCGTTCCCCGCTTGAACCATTTTTTCCTTGATCGTGACCAGAATATCATTGATATTCTGCAATCCACCTTCAGCTACCGCTAACACATTCTTCGCTTCCCCGACATTGTTCAGTGCCTGGCTGAGTGCTCGAGATCGTGCTTTTAATTTCTGGGAAATAGTGTAACCGGCAGGGTCATCTGCAGCAGAATTAATTCGTTTGCCGCTGGACAAACGCAGCTGATGCACACCAATCTTGGAGTTAAGGGAGTTCAATGCGTTCAACGCATTGAGGGCTCCAACATTGGTGTAAATCCGTGAGCCACCGTAAAAAGCCATGTCATACCTCCTTGTAATATGTTTACTTACCTCAGGCGTCCATGCCTGATTGAGTTTCCACTAATCATAATCGTCTGTAAAAATAGCGACTTTAGTAAGTTTCGATTTCTCCTTGCAAGTTTACTGCCAGTCCAATAAACCTGCGGGGAGAAACCGCCTTCCAGCCAATATTAAAGAGGCCACCCTTTCAGGCGGCCTCTCTCAGTGGCTCTTGGTTTTACCGGAATAAGCTCAGGACTCCTTGCGGGGCTGCGTTTGCCTGGGCTAATTGTACGGTTGCGGTTTGCTGCAGTATCTGAAGTTTGGTAATTTCCAGCTGTTCCTTGGCGATGTCGGCATCCATGATTCGGCTCATTGCCGCATCGGTGTTGGTAATGGCCGTGGACAGGGTCTGCTCCTTCACATCCAGCCGCGAAATCAATGAACCCACCGTTTGCAATTCTTCGCTTACCGTTCGGATGGCGGCATCTAGACTGTTCAGAGTCGTCGTCAGGTTGGAATTAATGTTGGCAGAAGTCAGCGAGTTCAACCCAAAATCTGCCGAATCAATCTGGGCATCCAGGGTTACGGTGAGTGTGTCCCCACCATCGGCACCCGTCTGGAAAACTTTGCTGGTGAACTGATTGTTCAACAGAGCCGTACCGTTGAATTTGGTTTCAGAGATGATATCATCCACTTCATTCAACATCTCGTTCACCTGTTTCACAATCGCATCCAGCTCTTCGGTAGTGTAGGAGCCATTCCCGGCCTGGATGATTTTTTCTTTGATGCCGGCGTAAATATCATTAATGGATTGCAGACCACCTTCGGCAACCGAGAGGATGTTCTTCAATTCGCCGACATTGTTCAACGCCTGGGAAAGGCTGCGAGAGCGGGCTTCCAGCTTTTTGCCAATGGTATAACCAGCCGGATCATCGGCAGCACTGTTAATTCGCTTACCGGTAGCCAACCGCAGTTGAACCGTGCCAATTTTGGAGTTAATATTGTTGAGGGCATTGAAGGCGTTTAGTGCCCCAACATTGGTGTTGATGCGGGATCCACCATAAAAAGCCATGACAACCTCCTTGTTTTTTGTTTATTGAGAATCCCTTCTCAATTCAGGCAGCCTGGTTAATTAGAGAAGAAAATGACGACTGCCAGATCATTTTCTCCCTGAAAGCTTTCATTATTTAATATCGTACTTTCTCCTCCGAACTTTAATTAAAAACTATTTTTCCCTTTGCATTGCCACCGCATACTCCAGCGCTTTTTCGAAATATCCTAATTTGGTATATAATCCAGCCATCAACCGGCGATTCTGTGCTCGTTTTTCCGGGAATTTTTCCAGTGCCGTTTCCAGCACCTTTAGTGCCGAACGGAAATCCTGCTTTTTAATGTAGGTAACCACCAGATTGTAGTAAATTTCCCATACTTCCGAATCCCGCTCCAGTGCTTTCTGATAATAATTTTCTGCTACCTCGAAATTCCCACGCTCCAGTTCTAAATTTCCTAGATAGTAATACGGTAAAGCATCGTCAGGGGCGTATTGGACGTGCAAGCGGAGAAATTGTTCCATGTACATTTTCTGACCGCTCTCTTGGCATAATCCCGACAGCAACATGGCAGCCGTAACCGGTTGATTAAATCGCTCAAAATTTTCCATCAGGTACTGAAGAAATTCCCTGGGAATCTGGGGACGGGGACACGCTTCGCGCCAGGCATACACCCACTTTTCCAGCAGTTCACTTCGCCAGCCAGAACTCGTTTTAAAATATTCCGAATAAGCGTAAAATGCTTCTTCCCATTGTCCCAGAGCAAAATGATAGGAACCTTTACGCTGGGCAATGATGTACCGTTCGAAGGTCTTATCGATGCTGATATCACTAAACGGTTTCTGAGAGTGTAATTCCAGTTGCTCCAGGGCATCCAAAGCATCGGTGTATTTTTGTAAATGAGCCAAACATTCCGACTGCAGGAAATACCCTAACCGCTGGTGAGGAGCCATTTCCGTGGCCACCGCAATTTTTTCCAGCGCTTCCTCAAATTTTTTCTCTTTGTAATCTTCGTTAGCCAGAATTAACCAGATGGTAGCCGTCAGGTTAGTAGGTAGCCGATCGAAGTCCAGTGCCCTCTGCAAATACTTTTTCCCCTCTTCCGGCTGGCGGTTTAAAATCAGGGTTTGTCCCAGCTGGAAATACACATAGGGATTGGTGGGTTCTTCCCGGAGCTGCTGGCGCAAATAGCTCAGGTTTCGTTCAATTTTTTGTTGAATGGCATCCTCGTCCAGGTTGTACCCCAGATGCAAGATGGTGACATCTAAATGGGCAAAGCGAGCTCCAGCTCGAATCAGAGATGGCGAAATCTGTTCGTGAATTTTACCTTCGAACCTTACACCGGGCAGTTTACGAAACAATCTGGGATATGCCTGCTCGTGCGGCACATTCCCCATACGCTCGGAAACGGGACTGAATACTTTCAGATAAAAAGCATCTGCTTTTTTCCCTCGAACAGCCTGAAGAACCGTTTGATGATACTTCGGTAAAAGCCGTTCGTCGGCATCCAGGTACAATATCCAGGGGAGGGAACACTGGCTTAAAGCAAAGTTCCGGGCCGCAGCAAAATCGTTTTGCCAGGTGTAGTGGTACACCCGGGCACCAAATTTCCGGGCAATCTCTACGGTTCCATCACTACTTCCCGTGTCCACCACAACCATTTCTCCCACCAGCCCCTGCACACTGGCCAGGCACTCTTCCAGATATTTCTCTTCATTTTTCACGATCATGCATAGCGAGATGGGGGAAGGCGCCGAGTTGGTAGACTTCCTGCGGAGTTTGCGCTTCTTTGAATTCCTTTTCTTTCCCATATGTTCATCCTGAAATTTCAAATAAAAATGGTTCTAATTGGGCATCCTTTTTCGTATTTAAAATCAAACGGGGCAAAATTTGCTCCAATTGCGACTGAACCTCCGATACTGATTTCTTTAAAATAAAAGCAATCTCTTCAATGGATAACTGCTCATAAAAATACAGCCCCAGCAGCACCCGCTCATTTCTCTTTAACTTCTTTAATTGCCCCAACATAATATCCACATTTCCGGATTTGTGAGCCACCGATTGTTTTTCCATGACTAAAATCCTTTAATATCTTACATTACCCATTATTTTTATTGTTTTTGCCGCAGAAACCAAATCCCATTTCTGGCGAACCACCGAGGATTGGTTCTGGGATTTTATTCTATCTACTAATTCCTGTCGATAGATCATTACATTTTCTGGAGCTTGAATACCCAATTGTACTTTATTGCTGTCGATGCTAACAACTCGAATCGATATCTCATCGTCAATAATAATGTTCTCGCCTAACTTCCGTGTTAAGACTAACATCTTTCACCTTCCCTGGTTTTATGTTAAACGCATCCTGCTTACTTAAGTAAGGGGGTAAGACACGGATAGCTCTTCCGAAGGCAAGATAATTTGCCGTCCTTCCCCCTTTAAATAATCCACAATAATTGGTCCTTTCAAATTAAGGGTTACTTTTCCTCCCTCACCCTTTAATGTGACTACACAGAATACATCCATCACCGTATTTTCAGATTCCAGTTCCCGTACAATGGAGGCCGGAAATTCTTTCAAATAGTCCGGTTTTACCAGAAACGGGTCCAGAATCGGGAAACCAATTTCCTCCTTGTCCAGCGAGATCAGCCATCGGAAAGGATCATATTCTTCATCGGCAATTATTACAAATTCGTGGCACTCCTCAAACCCAATTATCCCTTTGGGAAACCGAATGATTTGCTCCTCAGCAACCTCAAGCTCACCGAATTGCAGTGTCACCACCTTCATTCATTAGTCTCCAATTCAATTCGTTTCGCATTTAATTTATGCAATAGTAATGCCAATTTATTTTTTGCTACCTGCAATTCACGCAACCTTTTATTATTGCTGTATTTATGACTCCAATTACTTTTCCTATTCTCCTTCATTCTTCCCTATTTTCAACACCTGATTCAGAATATTTCAACAGTATTTTTACATGAAATCTACCAGGGAAATATTCACCGTTCGTGCCAGAACCTGTAGTGCCGTTTGCAATCCCGTTTCCTGAATCTGCAAATCCGTTACCGCCTGAGCCACATCGGTATCCTGCACATGCGACAGATATTCTTTCAGTTTCACGTCCTGAGATTGATACTGCTGCAGGAACATATCGAAGCGGTTCATCTTCGCACCCAGATTCGCATTCTGCTGGTTTACCTGATCCATCGCCTCTTCCAGGGTATCGATTAAATTCTCCATCTCTCCTGTATCATGATTCTCGAAGGCTGTACGCAGGTCGATTAACGTCTGGAAAACATCCACATTTCCCTGGAATGCCGCTTTGCCGGTAATGTTGTACTGCTCAATTTTATGGATGCCAATCTCGGTTTTCAGAGCACCGTCAACGCCCTCAGGATTCGCCGTAACTGCGGAACCATCGGGTGCCAGGGTAAACGGCTCTTTAGTGGTGTTGCTTCCCCCAAATACAAAGCGCCCTTTAAACCGGGTGTTCGCTACATCCACCAGCTGCTGTAACGCCTGATCAATCTGCTCGGCATAGGAAGTCCATTCCGAATCGGCGAGGCTATCGGCTCCCTGCACAGCAATCTCCTTGGCATGGGCCAGAATATCGGCCGCATCGTTGAGCGCCTGGGAAGAAATCCCCATAAAATCCAGCGCCGTGTTGATATTTTCCTCGAAACGATTGTTCATTCTCAGCATTTTTCGATACCGAAGCACCACCTCAATGTGCTCGGGGTCGTCGGAAACCTGATTAATGCGTCTTCCGGTGGCTAAATTGCGCTGGAGGGTAAAAATCCGTTCGCGGGATTGATTAACCTGACGGAGTAATGCGTGAATACTATAATTCTGGGTGACTCGCATAGCAGCATCCTTGCCTTATGTTCCCTAAAATAACTACTTCCCTGAAAAACATTTAGATCATATTGATCACGGTGGCCATCATTTCGTCCACCACTTTTACAACTTTCGCAGCCGCTTCGAACGAGCGCTGATACTGAATCAGGTGGGTCATTTCTTCATCCAGAGAAACACCCGATTCCGCTTCTCGCTGGTTCATCAACTGATCCTTTAACAACTCCTGACTTTCGCGGGTATGCTGAGCGCGTTCTATCTCCACCCCCAGGGAGTGCACCATGGTGGTGTAGTAATCGTCCAGCGTTTGGGTACGGCCCGAAAGCACTTTCTCGCTGCGTAAATTGGATATGGAAAGAGCCACTTCTCCGTTACCTGCCGACCCATCAGTAGAAGCAGCAATATTGTTTACGTTCTCCAGGATATCCGGAGAAAGACTGATGGTGGCAGCATCATTTCCGGAGAAGAAATTAATTCCCGTTCGGGTTGTGGGCGGATCACCTTCAGGTAATGTGTACCCGCTGGCATGAATGCGGTTCACCTCGGTAATTAACGTTTGTGCCAGGGTATCCAGATCTTTCTGTAGCCGGGGAACCACCTCGTTGTGCATTTCCAGCAATCCTCCCAGCTTTCCGTAAAGGATAGAGAGGGATTTTCCGTTACTTCCCTGAAGTTGCAATTTGAGCGTATCGCCATCGCTTACCGTCTGCACAGACAGTTCATTCACTTTATTTCCAGAAACCAGATTCACCCCTTCGGCGCTGACGCTCACCGCTCCCCGGGCATTCTCGGTGTAGGAAATTTTCATGTATTCCGATAAGCGATCCAGCAGCAAATCCCGTCGGTCGCGCATATCGTTGGCACTTCCACCACCGGCCTCGGCCGACACAATCTGCCGGTTTAAAATACCTATTTGATGAATGATTTCGTTCACTTCATCCACAGTAGCCTGTACATCTTTACTGAGAGACTGCCTGAGGGAATTAAACTGCTGGGTTTTCCCCTGAAAACTATCCACCAGAGCAATAGCCTTCTGACGCACAGTATCGCGGATGGTAGCGTTCTCCGGATCATCTGCCAGATTGCTAAATTCGTTAAAAAATTCGTTCATCAGGCTGCCCAGAGCATTATCGGAAGGCTCCTGGACAATTGCTTCAATCTGGGAGTACACGCTCTCTTTAATCTGAGCATTTCCCAGAGTAAAGGAAGTCTGGCGATATTGCTGATCGACCAGTCGGTTGCGCACCCGGATGATATCGCCTACCGCCACACCCAGCCCCAGTTGACCATTGGGTAACTGGAGCGGAGTTGCCGTTCGGAAGGAAACCCGCTGGCGAGAGTACCCTTCGGTATTCACATTTGCAATATTGTGGCTGGTTACATCCATCCCCAACCGACTGGCCCAGATGGCTCGACGCGCAATATCCAGACTTTGAAATATTCCCGGCATAATTACCTACATTTTTTTGTTTACCAGAATGTGTCCCTGCTCCGCTTTCCGAAAAGGATTGTACACCGCCAGACCGGCAGGCTGGCCCTGCAACTGTTGTAAAGTGGAACGCACCAGCGAAAGCGCATTATGAATGAGCAGGGTATTATTCTGTTTCAACTCCTCCACTCGCGATACAGCCTCTTGATACGCCTGCACCGTCTCTTCCCACTCTTGCTTTTCGGATTCCGTGAAAACCATTTCCAGCGCCTGGCTGGTGGTTGCTCTGGGAAGATTTAACTCCGTCTTAATCCCATTTACCTCTTCCAGCCACTGCTCGTGAAGCTGTTGTATTTTTTCCAGGCATTCCACCTGTTTTTCAGCAAAATTGGTAATATTCTCCTGGTCGGACTCGATGAGCGCTTTTTGCTGAAATTTTAGCAACTCTTCCAGTTTTTGCACCAGTTCCAGACGTTGTTGAAGTAACCCAAGGATTGTGCGTCCCTGTTCCATACTTTCTCCTTCCATAGATGCTAATTTCATATTCGGAAGCTTTAAGAGCGACTTTAACAGATTATCCAAATGGAGGGAAAGATTGGAAAGATTTTTGCAAGGTCATTTTATGATGAACCCAATCCGGAAGGAAAATTTCAGGAATTGATCTTCTCCGATAAAAATATCGAGGACTCTGTTAGAGTCCCCGCTCCGAGAAAAAACTTCAAAGAGAAAGTGGATTTCTCAAAAAACAGGAAATTACATTTTTTGCAACTGACGATTCAATTTCTTTAAAGCCAGGGTAGCCTCCCGATTGGAAGGCTGAATTTTAATTACCTGGGAATAAAATTCCCGCGCTTGGCCATATCTGCCAATACTGGCGTAAATGCGTGCCAGCACCAGAAGCGTTTCCGGATCATTGGGATTTTGCTGGTATTTCGCCCGATATTCCTGCAATACAGCCTCAATAATATTAATATAGCGGTAAGGTTCGCCCAGTTTCGGTGTATCCGCAAAATAGGAAGGTTCTATTTTCACCACTTCTTTAAATTGTTCCAGCGCTTCGTGGTAGCGCTTTTGCCGTTCGTACAACCGTCCTAATCGCATGTGCGCCCGTACCAGTCGGGGATTGGATTCCAGTGCCTTTTTGTAGAAATATTCCGCACTGTCCAGTTGCCCAATGTTTTCGTAAGTAAGAGCCAGGTTAAACGCGGCTTCAAAAAATCCCGGTTCATATTTCAGGGCATTGCGGTAAGCCTGAATCATCCGGCGATAGACCTCCTGCTCGGCCATCGAGCGCTCCCCTTTTAGCTTCTTCAGTTCCTCAGCCATTTTTCGCTCTTTGCTGTTCTCCGGCAGTCCGGAATAGCGTGATTCCAGAATATCAAGATACGCCTCCACAATCTCTTCCAGAGCATTCTTTTTGTAAATGGCATTTCCCAGGTTGAAATAAGCCGTGGAAAAGCTCTTCTTTATTTCAATAGCTTTGCGATATTCATACATCGCCTCGTCGTACCGCTGGATGCGATAAAATGCCTCGCCCAGGGCATTGTGGGCCAGATAGTAGTTGGGATTCAGTTTGATGGCTTTCTTGAAAGCAGCGATGGCAGTTTTGTACCACCCTCGCTTCATGTTGGCTTTGCCAATATAATATTGGATAGGGGCATAATTTTTGTTGAGCTTTGCGGCTTTGTTCAGAAAATCAATGGCCTGTTCGATGGAATCCATGCGCAAATACACCCGACCCAGGTAGTAATAACTTCGGTCGTAATCAGGATTCAGTTCGATGGCTTTCTTTAAATTTCGAATCGCATCCCGGTATTGGCGCTTTATGAAATAAATAATTCCCATGCCATAATACGGTTTGAAAAATTCGGAATTTCGGGAAACCACTTTTTTGAATTGCTGGATTGCTTTATCGTACCGATCGAAATTGTAATAAATAACACCCAGGTTGTACTGAGCTTCCCAGAAATCCGGATCGATATCGATGGCTTTCTTGAATAATCCGGCTACCACCTCCATACTGGCGCCTTTCTGGAACTGCACATACGCTTTACAATAGCTTTCGAACGCCTGAATGGAGTTGGTTAACGGACGTTCCAGTTTAGCTTCCTCTTCCGG
>JALXCH010000057.1 GCA_026991005.1 Calditrichia bacterium
CCGGACGAATGGCCAGTACCTGTTGCAATTTAGGGAGAATCCGGTTCTGGGGCTGGTTGTAAAGTGCCACACCAATCAGATATTTATCGGGTGGCAGGCGATCGATATACTCCAGCAAGCGTTTCCGAAAGAGATCGGCGCGGGGGGTGTAATTCATGGGTACGGCAAAATCCAGCCATCCCTCCTGCAGCCAGCGATCCCAATCCTGATAATACTCCCAATGGGCACGGGCGAGATCGGGTTTTACCGCAGCGCTGAT
The DNA here is from genome assembly GCA_026991005.1 of Calditrichia bacterium. Next base: position 260 of record JALXCH010000057.1, read on the forward strand.
TTGAATTCGCGGGGAATGCGCCCGTACTGTTTGGGCAATTCGTGCCACAAATTCGGATAACCCGTCCATTAAATATTTCTGCCAGTAACGGGAATATGCCTCATACCCGGTAAGGGAATACTGCCGGGCAAATCGTTCGGGGTTCTTCAAAAACTCCTCGGGATTCAGGGCATAGCGATGCCGGAAGCCCTCCACAATGTCGGGATGCACATCGAAATTGTTGTTGGGATATCGGATGTAATCCAGATGAATACCATCCACCCGGTACTGGGAGAGAATGTCGTTCAGGATTTCCAGGAAATTTTGCTGCACTTCCGGAACCATGGGCGAAAGGAAAAGTCCTTCCGCGTGCGCTTTTTTCACCGAACGAGGATAATTTTTTAACAAAGAAGCATGGTTCAGAGGCTGCGCCAGCCAGTTGCGGCGCCGATTTACTACGTGATTTTCATTTTGCGGAAGGGTATCGCTGCTCCACACGTAGAGCACATTAATCCAGGCATGGATGCGCAGGGAATTGTGGCGGGTTTGCTGCAGGAGATATCCCAGGGGATCGAAATCCGCATCGGGAATTTCCGCCGCCCGGGGCTCGTAATGGCTGCGGTAGTAGGCATCTCCACGGCCCCGGATTTGCACAAACAGGTCGGTTATTCCCCAGCGATGGGCATGTGCGATTAAAGAATCGATTTTCTCGGCGGTGGTAATTTCGTGCCGCACCACCCACAATCCGCGGATGAATCGATCTTCCGCACTTGCGGGTGTCAACAACCCCAATATCAACAAAACGAGCAGTAACCAGCGTTCCATAGGGAGAAAATATAGACACAAGCTGCACAGAGATTCAACCGGTAAATCAAAACCTGTACAAGGGGAAACCGACTATCCCTTCGTTTTCGTCAAATAAAAAAGGCGCCCCTAGTAAAAACAGGCGCCTGTTCATTTCCTAAAAAAGGTGTATCGAAGTTACTCTTTTTTCTCCTCTTCGCCGGAAGAATTTTCAGCGTCTTTTTTCTCTTCTCCTGCAGATTCTTCTCCGGCAGGTTTCTGTGCTTCCGCAGTTTCTTTTTCAGACTGCTCTTCGGCGGTTTTCTGTTCTTCCTTTTCCTCGGCTTTTTCTTCCGCTCCGGTTTCTTCTCCGGTGGTTGCCGCTGCCTTTTCTTTTGCGGTTGTTTCCGGTGCTGCTTGTTTTTCCTTCTTGCCTTCTTTCGCCGGGGCTTCTTTCTTCTTCTTCTTTTCTTTGGCTTTCTCTTCCACCATCAGTTTTTCGAAGCCCACCAGCTGGAGCACCGCCAATTCGGCCCCATCGCCCCTGCGGCGTCCCAGTCGAATCACCCGGGTATAGCCGCCATTCCGATCGGCAAAAGCCGGGGCAATTTCATCGAACAACATTTTTACCAGCGTGCGGTTCTGCAAGCGTTTAAACGCCAAACGCCGGGCTGCAACCGTATCTTTCTTCCCGTAAGTAATTAACCGCTCGATGTAACTGCGGGCAGCTTTCGCTTTAGCCAGTGTGGTTTTGACCTGATGGTGCTCAATCACCGCCCGTGCCAGATTCCGCAACGTGGCTTCTCTATGACTCTTTGTCCGTCCTAATTTTTTTACTTTTTTGCGATGCCGCATGAGCTCACCTCAATTTTTCCTGTTTAGCCGTCTTCCTGATTCCTTACACTTCAAGTTAAAAGAGATTAATCCTCACCCTTCAGGTAGCGATCCACATCCATGCCAAAATAGAGGCCTTTTTTCTCAAGAATATCCTGGATTTCCTGCAGCGATTTGCGACCGAAATTCCGGAATTTCAGCAGTTCCGATTCATCCAGGCGCACCAGATCGGCAATGGTTTTAATATTGGCATTCTTCAAACAATTGTGAGACCGTACCGACAGTTCAAGTTCATCAACATTCATCCGTAGCAGTTTCTTAATCCGCAGCACTTCTTCATCAATTTCCTGGGTTTCTTCCTCTTCCGGTTCAATTTCGAAATTAATGAAGAGCTGGATATGATCTTTGAGAATTTTACCAGCGAAGGTGAGGGCGTCATCCGGGGTAATACTGCCATCGGTTTCAATTTCCAGAATCAGCTTTTCGTAATCGGTTTTCTGGCCCACCCGAACATTTTCCACATCGTAACGCACCTTACGTATGGGCGAGAAAATCGAATCGATGGGAATAAGACCGATGCTGGTTTCCAGCGGTTTGTTTTCTTCGGCAGATACGTACCCGCGCCCTTTACCGATGCGAATTTCCATATCGAAATCGGCATCTTCGTTCAGGGTGGCAATGTGCAAATCCGGATTCAAAATTTCGAAATCTGCCGTATTGGCACCAATATCTCCGGCTTTAAATTCGCC
>JALXCH010000058.1 GCA_026991005.1 Calditrichia bacterium
ACGGCAGCGATGAGCTGGGGGAAATTGCCCAGGCTTTCAACGAAATGACCTCCAAATTCCGGGAAGCTCAGGCGAATTTAATGGAGCAGCAGCGCATCCAGCGCGAATTGCAGGTGGCACAGGAAATTCAGCAAATGTTGCTGCCGGACGATTTCCCCAACGTGAAAGGCTACGACATTACTTCTTACTACCAGGCTGCTAAAGAAGTAGGCGGCGATTTGTTCGATTTTGTGGAGGTGGATGACCATACCATCGGAATTTGTGTGGCAGATGTGTCGGGTAAGGGGGTACCGGGCTCCATGGTGATGACCATGATTCGTACCGCTCTGCGCCTGGAAGCCCGGGGAAATAAAAATCCTGCAGACGTACTGGCACGGGTAAACTCCTTCATCACCGACGACATTCGTAAAGGGATGTTTGTTACCGCTTTCTACATCATCCTGGATTCCCGCGAACGCATGATTAGTTTTGCCAGTGCCGGGCATAACCCCATGATCCTTTATCGAGGAAAAACCAAGGAAACGTTTTATCTGAATCCTCCAGGATTCCCCATAGGTATTCGCTTGCCGGACATCAAACTGTTCGATCGTACCATTCAGTACGATCGCATCCGGCTCCATCCCGATGATATTCTCATTATTTACACCGATGGCATTACCGAGGCTATGAACAGCCGCCGGGAACTGTACGGGGAAGAACGCTTCCTCTCCGCTATCCGCCGCTACGGACATCTGGATGTGGTGGAATTTGTGAAAAAACTTAAAGAAGATATTCACGCTTTTACCGGGGAGTACGAACAAAACGACGACATCACGCTGGTGGCAATTAAAGAAAATATGGAAGCAGTGGATGTGAAGGTGAACTTCTTCCGGGAACTCTTCGAGCGGGTGAAAAACAGCGATATTACGGTGGCTCGAGCCTGCCAGGAGTTTGGTATTTCGCCTTCGACCTACTACAAGTATAAAAAGATTTACGATGAAGGTGGCTACGAATATTTGCGCGAGATGGTGCACGGGTACACGAATCTGGGCATGCGGCATCTGAGCATCGAGGTAAAGACCAAGCTGTACGACATCATTCGCAAACACCCGGAATATGGTCCGAAACGCATCAGTGAACAGCTTAATACGGAAGAGTACGGATTTACCGAAGTCTCGCCCCGGTTAATTTATGAAGAATTGAAACGAGCCAAATTAAACACCCGCAAGAAACGAGAGATGTTTGTGCAACGGGGAGGAAAACAGCGGCTCAAACCGCCAGGAACACCGCTGCTTACCCTGGATGGCGAAGTGATGATTGGATATCGCAGCGAAGATCAATCGGATATTCCTTCCATCTTTAAGGTCGCTCCGGCAATTAAGAAAACCACAATTAAGGAGCGGATTATTACGGTGACTTCGAAACCGAATGATGGTAAAGATCAGGAAAAGAACGAGGATGAGACCGTTGAAAAAAGGAATGAAGAGCCAGAAAACGGCAATGTGGCAGCCGTCACTTCAGAAAACAAAAGAAAATCCGATGATAGCTTAGACCAGATTGCAGGCGAGAGTGTGGATGAATAAAAAGATTCCTGAGTTGACAGAGGCTTTAAATTCAGTTAAATTGAAAAAATATATGTGCATTTCAATTCTACCATAAACCTGGAGGATGGAATGGAAGGCATTCAGGTATCCACAGAAGTAGCAGGAAGTCAAGGAGAGATTTCCATCATAAAGGTTGGAGGGTTCATTGATACGACAACCTCGGCAGAAGTGGAACGTGCGTTAAATAACCTGTTGAAAAGTGGTAGATACAACATTATCATCGATTTACGTAATGTGGATTACATTAGTTCGGCAGGCTGGGGTATTTTTATTAGCGAAATCAAAACCATTCGAGAACATAATGGCGACCTGAAATTAGCCCGGATGATTCCGGATGTTTACGAAATTTTCGAATTACTGGAGTTCCATCACATTCTGGAAGTGTACGATACGCTGGAAGAAGCAATTCAGAGTTTCGAGGTTGGGAAACGAGTTCAACCTGCCGTTCAGCCCGAAGCTGCTTCTGGAGAATCGGCAGTTCAGCAAGCCATCCGGGCAAGAGCTCAGGCACAGGCAGCTGGGGCACCGGCCACAACCACTGTCTCTTCCCAAACCGCGGTGGCTCAGGAAGTATCGGGAGGCCCCGGGCAGCCCCTTGGGGAAGAACAACCGGCACTTCCGCTTTCCATGTATTCCACCGAAGAAAAAATTAAACATATTGTGGCCGAACATCCCGAATGGGGGGCGTTTAAAATCAATAAAATGCTTAATACGGATAAGTATGGTTACGTGAAATTGGGGTGGTTCGGAGTACGAGCCCTCCTAAATCGCCTGAATCTCAACAGTCGCAAGAAGAGGAGAGCTTTCGCCGAAAACTATCGAAAAAGCCATTCATAAAAAACAATTAATTAGAGACGTGTAACAATGGATGTGCTGGATATTCTTTTTCTTTTGGTGTTAGGATTGGGAATTGTTTCCAATTTTTTAAGTATCCCCGGAAATTTAGTTGTTTTCTTCGACTCGCTCTGGTACGCTCTTGTAAGTTCCCATCATCATTTTTCCACCACATTTTTA
>JALXCH010000059.1 GCA_026991005.1 Calditrichia bacterium
TTCGCATGGCACTGAATACCCTGCTCATTGTGGGGGAGGGACGGGTAATTTTAACCGATACCGGCATCGGTGAGAAAGGGAGCGAGAAGTTTCAGCAGATTTACGGGGTGGATCACGGGAAATATTCCTTGCTGAAGGCGCTGCTGGAGTACAATGTGCAACCGGAGGATGTGACCGATGTGATTTTAACCCATCTGCATTTCGACCATGTGGGGGGCGCCACGTATTACGACCGGAACGGTGAGTTGAAACTGCGCTTCCCCAATGCCACCCATTACGTGCAGAAAACCCAACTGGAGTGGTCGCAGAAAGGGTTCGAGAAAGACCGTGCCAGCTATTTGCGCGAGAATATCGAGCCGCTGGTGCAATCCGGGCAGCTCCGGGTGCTGGAGGGGGAAGCCACCATTGCACCGGGTGTGGAGGTTCTGGTGACAAACGGGCATACCCCGGGGCAGCAGCTCACGCTGGTGTCGGGGGAAGAAGGAGCATTGCTGTACGCGGCAGATTTGATTCCGCTGCATTCCCACGTCTCCATCCCCTGGGTGATGGCGTACGACCTGTATCCCGTCACCACCATTGAGGAAAAGAAGGAGATTCTGGCACGAGCTGCCCGGGAGAACTGGATGCTCTTTTTTGAGCACGATCCGGAAATCTACTGTGCACGGGTGGTGGCGGGGGAAAAAGGGTACGAAATTCAGGAGAAAATTTTGTTGTGAGAGGTGGGGAGTCGTTAAATAGCGGAACCGGTCGCATTGTGCTGATAACCGGAAGTGCCCGGTTGCAGATTCCGGATGTGGAGGAACTGCACTTTCCGGTGGGGCAGCCGCCCGATGTGCTTTACCTGGTACGAAACAGTGCACGGGTTCGGGAACTCAAGGAACGGTATCGTGCTGCTTCCTCCCGGGGCGCCCTACCCGATTTACCCGTGATGCCGCGGGAGCGTTTTATCGCGCTGCTGGCAGAGCGGTTGATGATTCCCGGACTTCCCGCCAGCTTTACCCAGCGATTGGTAGTGCTGCACCGCATTCTTCGCAGTCAGCAGGGGGAATGGCGCTATTTTCGCTTCCCCGGGCAGAACTTCCCCATCTCTGTGCTCACCGGTCTGGTAAATTTCCTGGATAACCTGTTGTGGGAATGGGGCGCGGAAGAAGATCGTGCCACCGGGTTATTGCGCCAGATTTCACGGGAGGAATTGCGGCACGATTTGCTGGTGCTGTTTCGGAAGTACCGGGCGGCATTCTCTCCCGATTTCCCGGATGCTTCCAGCTGGATGGCGGCACTCATCGATGCGCTCTCTCCGGTGCGATTTCGGGAGATTTTCCCGAACCTCTCCCGGCTGGTGTGGGAAGATGTGCGCGAATTGCAACCCTACCATCTGCGCCTGGTGCAGCATCTGAAATCTCTGGGATTGGAGAATGTGCTCTTACTTCCGGTGGTCACCGAAGGCGAAGTGTTCCCGCACCACCTTCCCCTCCTGAAAAAGCTCCAGGCTGTGGCGGATGTGGTGGAAGAACGGGGCCCCGGAGACGATTTGCATCGGGTGTTTTTCCGGCCCGGGCAGGCAAAAGCCACCTTTACCGCCAGCGTTACCATCCGCGCGGCGACAGATATTCAGGAAGAGGTGCAGCATCTGGCGGGGGACATCCGGCGCTTTGTGCAGGAACGTTCCGCCCGTTACGCGGAGGTGCTGGTCACTTCTCCCTCGCTCCCCCGTTACCGCCCTCTGTTAGAAGCGGTGTTTCGCCGCTACGGCATCCCCTACACCTTGGGGCAGGCGCAGCCGCTGGCGCATTCCCTGGCAATTCAGCATTTGCAGCCGGGAATTTCCCTGATGCAGGAAGAATTTTCTCTGCAGGTGCTCACCAAATTGCTTCATTCCCCTTTTTTCCCTTACCGTGAAATTTTAAAAGGTGGCGGCTGGCAGGCGGTGCTGGACACGCTGCGGGTACGCTTCGGCAGGGAGGCGATTCTGGAAGCGCTTCAGCGGCAGCGCGAGTTTATGGAAAAGCAGGAAGAAGAGTTCCGGATTGCCGACCCGAGCACCTACACCCAATTGCAGGAAGCCATCCGTCAGGTGCTGAACGATTGGGGCTTTCTGCGGGAGAGTGCCCCGCTGGCACAATTTGTTCTCCACCTCAAGCAACTGGTGGAAAAACGGATGGTGCCGCGGATTCGGCAGGCGGCGGAGTTTAACGATCCCTTATTGCAGGAAGAATCGCTGTGTGCATTGCGGGAGCTCATCACGGTGCTGGAAGAGATGGTGCAGCGGAATCTGTACGGCAACCAGCCATTGCCGCCAGACGAGTTCGTTCGCTTGTTCCAGGTGGTGGTGCAAACCCATCGCTTTCGGTTGCGGCGCCCCCGGAAGGTCGGGGTGCAAATTGTGCCAATGGAAGAAGTGGAACAGCTCCCCGCACGGGCGTTGTTTGTGCTGGGGATGCAAGAGGAGGCTTTCCCGCGCAGTACAACGCCAGCGTTTGCCGAACCTGCTGCCTTCCCCGGAGAGCTCCAGCCGCTGGTACCGCGTGAAGCCCTTTCCCGGGAACAGGAGTTGTTCCTCAACCTTCTGCGCCATTCCGCGGAGGTTATCCGGTTTTCCTATCCCCGCTTTCGCGAGGACAAACCGCTGCTTCCCTCGCTGTTTTTACGGGAGTTAGAGCGCGTCGCCAGCTCTTCTCTGGAACCGGAAGAAGCGGTGCAGCTTTTCTCCCCCGCCGAGCTGCTGGCTCACCTTCGCCAGCGGCGAGTCCGCCAGGAACCACTGGTAAAGGTGCTGGAGGAGGCACCCGAGCCGGTTCGGTTGCTCCTTCGTTCGGTGGATCAATCGTTCTTTGCACTGCGGGAAGAGGTGGTTCGGCAGCGGGAGTCGCCCGGTGCACCAGGCATCTGGGAGGGCAGGTTGAGCGATCCCTTGTTGCGCCGCTTCCTGCACCAGCGGTATGCCCGGGCGCGTTTTTCGGTAACCCAGCTGGAAGAATATGCCCGCTGCCCCATGATTTTCTTCTTCAAACGGCTGCTTCGGGTCACTCCCCCGGAAATTGCCGAAGAGTTCCTGACCCCCCTGGATGTGGGAATTTTTGTGCATCAGACCCTGTTCCGGTTTTACAGCGAATTTCCGCCGGAAGAGCGCACACTGGAGGTGCTGCTGCGCATCGGGCAGCAGGAATTTGAGAAGATTCCGGTGCCGCGGAATATCTTGTGGGAAGTCCAGCGCCAGCGATATCTGGGGCGCCAGCCCCGGGCGGGCTTATTACCCGCTTTTTATGAATACGAAACCCGGGTGGCGGAAAATTCCCCTTACCAACCGTCCCATTTCGAGCTGGCATTTGGGAATTTACGGGGAAGTCCCGGCGGAGAGGATGCTGCCTCTACCCCCGAACCGTTCCGCTGGGAAGAAGAGGGAGACACGTTTTACTTCAAGGGGAAAATCGACCGTATCGAACTCACTCCCCAGGGGGATGTACTGGTGGTGGATTACAAAACGGGAGGTGTGGGGAATCTGGGCGAAATCCTGGATGGAAAAAGCCTGCAACTACCCATTTATTTGCGTGTAGCCAGCGATTTACTTCGGGAGCGACGGGGAGGAGCATTTGCCGCAGGTGGCGGATATTACCAGTTGAAATCCGCTGCCGACATTCGGAAGCACATCCTGTTTCTGGATGAACGCGCCGCAGAGTGTGAGTCCACCGGTCGAAATGCCGTGTTACCCAATAAAAAAGTGCTTCACAACGGAGAAGCGGTTTCCGTCCCGCAATTAATAGAAATTGCCTTTCGCTATGCAATCGATTACATCCGCAGCGTGCGGAATGGTGAATTTAGCCACACCCTGGATTCCCGTTCCTGCAACTCAGGTAAGCGTACCTGCGAATTTTACGGCATCTGTCGGGTGTATTTCGAAAAACAGCGGGAGTTGGAGAAAGAGAATAAAGGAAAAAATTAATAGGCCGGATGTGGCGATGGATAGTTTTTAATTATATTAATTTTGGCTTTTTGGATGGTTGGGATTAGTTGTGTTTTGCTTTTTTAAATATTAGAAACTCAATAAGTAAAATAATCAAAAGATTTTTTTAGTTTCAAAAAATCGTTCTAATTAAGTAAAAAGCAAAATTTAAAAAATAGTTCGGTGTAGGAGGAATTTATTTTGAAATTAATGCCAGACAATACTGGATTAATTGCGGCAACACGATGTTTAACCGGCAAAGCAAAAAATGAGTCGGATGTGAAAGATTTTTTGCAGTTTGCCGTTTCTGTGATGATTGGCGACTATATTGTTGCAGAATTTGAAGAGAAAGCAGAACCCTATCAAGCTTCAAAATGGAGTACGGACTTTTTGTACAGTAAGTTTAAGTTAAAAATACCAAGGAAAAGATACAAAGATAATATTTATAGTAAAATATGTGACGCTGCTTTTAATGAATTTAAGACATATTTTTCCAGCATTCTGAAAAGCAAGCCCAATCAATATCTTATAAAATGGTCTGTTCCATTTTTAAAATATAAAAATACTCTTGAAGACACAGTAATAATCCTAAATAACATTTATAACCTTGATGAATTAAAATCGAGCAGTAATAGAAATATCCTGAACACACCTTATAAAAAATCAATGGATGCTGTAAAATTTTTAATTATCAAAAAAGCGAACGAATTTAGGGAATTATTAAATAAAAGGGATTTAAAGAACTGTTCTTTTTCCCCTAAAGAAGTCGACGTTCTTGATAGTATTTTAAGAATACTTTTGAATAAAAATATCGCAAAAATGCTACTCAAGTCAGGCGCATATTATATACCTGCTTATAACAGATCGGAAATGATTTCAAAAAGTGATGATTCTTTATTAAATTATATTGAATCTGTTGTCAAAAAATCCATAAATGAAATGAGAAACGAATCTATCATTAACGACTATAACAAATTTTATGACCAGTTAAAACCTGTAAGTTTACCCCTTCCCCAAGATTTAAGCGGATTTCTACTTATGGAGTCGAAAGGTGAACCGGAAAAAATGTTAAAAATAGCAATGGATTATAAAAATAAATTCAAAACCAAACAAATCGATAAATTGATAGATGAGTATTTTGATCCTGAAAAATATTTTAAATTATTGGATAGAGAAAAACAGGAAATTAGAAATGAAATAACAAGAAAAATAATAAATATAATTACTAAAAAAGATGAAGTAATAAATAATTCTTTGGTTAAAAAAATAGAAATTACAGCTTTAATTGGAGCCAACATTCTGGATTGGTTGGTAATAAATGCACCGGTTGCCTCTACATTAGTAGGCAGCCTTTCAATTTCAGGATTTTTTGATAACTTAAGCCGAAATAAAAATATATTACTAACCGAAGTTGTCAAAAGAATATTCTATTACCAGGGCACGACGGATGGAAATATAAAAGATTATTATAAAAAGCTTGTGAGAAATTCCGGGATTAACAAATAATATTGGTATAATTGAGAGATAATCAAAACAATGCTACAGATAGACTGTAATGAATTATATTGAAAAAAGACACTAAATGTCTAATTTCCTGTGTCCTGAAATCAATTTCTCCGGTTACCGAAAATAATAACTATTTCTTCTTTCTCTTTAAAATAATACTTCCCGTTTTTGAATGTTGCCATGTTTAAAATCAAATCGAATACTTCTTGTTTCCGGGATTCTGGAAATGACGAAAAACGATCCAGGGAGAGCCATTGAAGGATGGTTAATATTTCGGGATAAACTTTTTTTTCCGGTATGGACCATTCGGTATAAAAGTGATGCGACCTGTAATTGACAGAGAGACGATTCAGACTTTCCTTTAAATGATTTATCTCAAATCGTTTATCCGGATATTCTTTGTCCAATTCTTTTTTCATAATACCCAAAAAACTATCCGCCGCATTTGAAAACAAAATGATTTTACCGCCCGGATTTAATAACTGCAACAACTTAAGGATATTGCTGCTGTCTTTTAGACTGAAAATACTGTGTATTAAGAAAATAAAATCGTACTTTCGGGTAAAGTTTGCTTCTTCAAAAAGACAGTTTTGAATGTTTACCGTTGAATAGGGAGTTACTTTATGGAGACTATTTTGGAACGATTGACAAAATACCGAAGATTGTTCAATAAAATCCAGATGAAACCGTTTATCGTATTTTTCATGAAGAAATTTAAGAATCTGGATGATTCGTTTTCCGTCGCCACCACCAATATCACAGATATTTAGATCTTTCTTACGCGGCACAAATTTATCGGTAAGAAAATGGTGGTTAAAATATTCAATGAGCGAATCCGGTTCTCCGTAAAGAATTCGTTTAAATTCATTATATAAAGCAGTGCCCGCTTTCGTATTTAAAAAGTTTTTATATTCTGTTTTTACCGACAACATCATAAGTATTTTACAATCGCTTTTTTCAATGGTTCTTCGATTTTTCCTACAATATAATTTAATAACAGTGCAATCACTATCATCATAAATACGCCGGTAAGGACCAGTGAAATATCAAACAGGCCACTTGCCACAAGAATCAAATGGCCCAGTCCTGCTGACGATGAAATATACTCCCCGATAAAGGCACCTAAAAGAGCAAAACCAACATTTATTTTAAATGCACTGATAACCCAGACAACCGATGAGGGAACAATGATTTTCCGGAAAATCTGCATCCGGGAGGCTTTATACACTTTAAGTAATTTAATATAATCGGGATTAACCTCCGAAGCCCCCGAATAAGCCTGGAAAAGTGCAATAAATAAGGTAGAAAGCGTCGCCATCATAATTTTTGAGAATATCCCCGTACCGAACCAGATAATCATTAACGGTGCCAGTGCAAAAATAGGTGAAGAGCCCAGCGCAACGATGTATGGTTTGGAAATATTAAAAACGGTTTTCGAAAACCATAAACTTAATCCTATGGCAACCCCGATGATATTTCCGGCAATAAAACCAAGGATTGTTTCAATGGAGGTAAGGAACGTATCGTACAATAACGATCCGTCTAACGTTTTCTTCACCAGATACGATGCAATTCTGGAAGGCAGACCATAGTAAAATTCCAGACCTTTATAGCTAATGTAAAATTGCCAGAATAAAATAAAAATGATGCCGGGCAGTAATTTGACCAGGTAATCTTTATATTTCTGCATAATCAGTAGATGTACACGTACATTCCGGGATCGATTTCCAGATTATCGTCCACATAAATCGGCTCAAGGTATTTATCAAAGGTAATCGTTTTATCGGCATATCTTTTTTCCAGAATGTCGCTTAACTCCTCCGGTGTTATGTTATTACCCGTTTCCAGAAAGCGGAAGAAATATTCATAATCGGTGTGCATAAAAATTTCGTATTTCCGCTCCAGTTCTTCCGGCATTTCAATCACACTCTTTATCAGGCCTTTGCCAATTCTAAAGGCTTCTTTTTCATATTCCCAGAATTCATCCCGGAATTTCTGATCGATATTCTTCAGCGGTTTAGGTTCTTCCACCCGTTCAATCAGGTGTTTGTACTTATCATAATCTTTAAATTGGACAAAATGGCCAAACAGATGGCCCAGGGTGAAGAGGAGATTTTCTCCGTTCCGTGCCCGGGTGTTAATGGTAATTCTGCCATTCTTTAATTCACCGATTTCAATGCCATCCACGGCATCATCCAGTAAGGTTACCTCAATACCTCGTTTCTTCAGTGCTTCAATCACCTTATTAATTTCGTTTTGATACTTCATCACCATCACCTCTATCGTTATTGTACTTCAATTCACTCCAGATCTGCTTGAAATATTCACTAAACTGGGGCGATTTACGGGCTTCTATGGGGTCTTTTTTTCTTAACCCGCTGTCTATCTTAATAACTTTTTTAATAGTAGTGGGTTTTTCGGTGAGAATGATAATTTCATCAGACAGGGCAATGGCGTCTTCAATGTCATGGGTTACCAGAATAATCAAACAGCCGGTGCGTTTCTGGTAATCCAGGATGATTTTTTGAATACGGAGCTTGATGTCAAAGTCAAGGCTGGAGAAGGGTTCGTCAAGCAAGAGGATATCGGGTTCGGTAAGCAATGTGCGTATAAGCGCAGCGCGTTGCTTCATCCCGCCGGATAACTCATGGGGATAATAGTGTTCATAGCCTTTTAAACCAAAATCGGCAATATACCGGTCTGTCATATTCGATGTTTTATTCAACACTTCCAGCCCCAGTTCTACATTCTCCTTCAATGTACGCCAGGGTAGTAAAAGGTCATCCTGAAACATGTAATTAATATCATTATTATATTCAATTTTAATATTACCATCATAATTTAAAATTATATTACTTATAGTATTTAATAAAGTTGTTTTACCTGAACCACTCGGCCCTATTATTGTATAAATATTATTTTTATAAAAAATATAATTAAAATTTTTAATTACATTATATTTTTGAAATGATACAAAAATTTTATTTATTATTATCATTATTTAGTTAAATTCTTTTTAATATAAACTTTATTTTATTACTCAACTTTTTATCATTTATACTTAATATATTATTTCTTATATTAATTTTTAAAGTTTCTTCCAATGCTTTATAATTATTTTTTTCTTTCAAATATATTTCTAAATCTTTAGGATAATAATTTTCATTTATCATAAATTTTATTTTATCTATTTCATCTGTTATTATCAAATCTTTATTATATTTCATTAAAATATTATTAA
>JALXCH010000060.1 GCA_026991005.1 Calditrichia bacterium
ACGCCATGGTGAGCAATCCAATAAAAGTAATGAAAGTCCCAATCGTCATGCTGCCAGTACTGATTTGCCAGGAGCAAAACAGTACCATCAGCGCCATTCCCACTGTACTAAACACCTCGTTGAACGGCTTCAGCAGTGCCACCAGACGAACAATTTTAATTCCGTAGTCGTAATTCTGGCGGGATTTCCGTGCGAAATTCTTCCGCTCGAATTCTTCGCGGGTAAACCCCTTCACAATTTTAATATTCAGGATTTTCTCTTGCAGGAAAGAGGTGATGTCGGCAATGTTCACCGAAATTTCCCGGCTCACCTTGCGGATGCGATCCCCAAAGAACTTGATAATCACCCCGGCAAAAGGAAACACAAAAAGCGCCATCAGGGTCAGTTTCCAGTTGGTGAGGAACATGGCGGTGACGTACACCACGGTGTAGATTAAATTCTGTGTGAATTGCACCATGGAGGTCATGGAGTTTTCCAGTTGCATCACATCGTTGGTAATGCGCGCCACAATGTTTCCGGTGCGTTCGCTATCGAAAAAGCGCATGGGGAGCAGGATGATATGGTCGAAAATATCCTGACGAATGCGCATGAGGAATTTCTGGGAAGTGGAATTCATTAAATACTCGCGCAGGTACACAAAGGTGACCTTCACCAGCACAATGAGAATCACCACCACCCCAAACAAAATGATAAACCGAATCACATCGTGCTGGCTTTCCAGATTCAGGGTAAAGAGGCGAATTCCGTTTCGTTCGATGACGTGGTGCAGAAGAATTTTCTTCCCGCTTGCCACCATGGTCTGGATACGGGTCAGGGTATCGAAGAACAATCCCATTGCCACAGCCAGCAGGGTATCGCTAAATCCCATAATTGCGGTGGCTAACAAACCGCCCAGAATGCGATATTTGTAAGGAAAAAAGTACTGAATAAAGCGACGTGTATGGTTCACAAGACCTCTATTCCATTTTTCTGTTTTTAAAAAACAATTACACCCTCATGGGGCATTTTTAACTTTACTCAGGACTGCTCCCTCCGGGGAGAGAGCGATATTCGTTTTGAACCATCAAAGTTAGCGCTGCTATTGTCCACCAGTAGATGTTGTTTTCCAGATCGGTAAAATAGCACTGAAAGAAGGCGGCAATGAGGATAGCGGCGACTCCCAGGATGGAACCGTACAGCCATTTGCGATCGATAGCCGCAAGGGGGAAGAGCAGCAATGCTCGAATGGTGTACCAAAACCAGGCCATCCAGAGGGCAAGCCAGCTCACCAGCCCCACAATGCCGCTGTTTACCGCCATGTTAAGATAATCGTTGTGGGTATGTCCCGTGGCATCGTACACTCCCGGCACTTTGAAAAGGGGGAAGAGCTCATTGAATCTCCCCGGCCCAATGCCCCACACAGGATGCATTTTCCACATCGCCCATCCGGTACGCCACAAATTCAGCCGCACCGAATTTTCCGCTGGCTGGAAGATACTGACCACGCGCATCCGGAAATCCGGAACCACCAGCAGAAGCATTCCCCCCAGAAACACAAAAACCGCTACCGCTCGCCAGAAGTAGCGGCGATTGAGTATCCACACTCCCAGTAAAATCATCGCCGTAAGCCCCAACCAGGCGCTGCGGGCAAAAGTTCCCAGAATGCTGAGGAGAATAACCACAAACGCTCCGGCATATTTCCAGCGCAAAGCGGAAGATTTTTCCGTTAACAGGCAGGAAAGCGCCAGACCCAGCGCCAGTAACTGATTTCCCGCAAACGTGAGGTAAAAATTGTACCCCCCAATGGCGCGGAAAAAATGTCCGTAAGCGGGAATGCGAATTCCCCGGAAAATTTCGTAGCCGAAAAATGTCTGAAACACTCCGTACATTCCCACCAGCGTGGCGGAAAGGAGCAAGGCGTGGAGGGCGCGCTCTTTCCATTCCCGACTCAACCGAATTCCCGTAAGGAAAGGAACCACCAGCAGGAACCAATCGTTGGCAGCCACCGCCCATAAAGAGCGCACGGGGGTGGGATTGTACAGAGCAGACATCACCCGGACGGCAGCGTACACAATCATGAAATAGAAGAAAGGATGGAAGGGAAAGGGACGGCGGTGATGCACGATGCTATCCAGAATGATAGCCAGCACCAGTACCACCGCGGTTATTTGCATGGCTGCCAGAGACCAGGGCAGACTCACCAGAAACAGGATCAATAATATGGGAATCCAGTTCGATTGTTCACGCATCGCTTCTTCACAATTCAATTTGACGGCAGAATATACGTGCCGCTCTTCCGTAAGAAAAGGAATTTTCCAGAATTTCCGGGGAAACGAAGCAGGTTGACCACGTTTTTCCACTCCCGCCCGCCATTTCTTTTCGCCCGGAACAAACATCCCCGATACCGGAACGATATCGGGGATGGCACAAACATGTTCGTTTCAATTAGCAGAAAACCGGATATCGGCTACTGTTTAATGTATTTCCGCAAATACTTATAGAAATCGCTTTTGGTGGAAAGAATGAGCCAGTCCTTTTCCGAGAGGGTGTTCTGGTAGGTTTCCATGGTTTTCAGGAAGCGATAAAATTCCCGGGTTTCCTGATTGCGGTTGTAAGCCCGGGCGTAAATGGCGGTTGCTTCGGCGTCTGCCTTACCGCGGATTTCTTCGGCAGTCTTAAAGGCTTCGGATTGAATCCGTTTCAGCTCGCGCTCCTTATCTCCTAAAATTTTAGAGGCTTCCCCCTGCCCTTCGGAACGGAACTTCTCGGCAATCCGCTTCCGCTCCGAAATCATCCGTTCGTAAATTTTACGCTGGACATCCTCCACGTAGTTGATGCGTTTGAAGCGTAAATCCAGCAGCTCGATTCCCAGCTCGCGGGTCTTCTGCGAGGCCGCTTCGATGATGGAGCGGGTGATTTTTTCCCGCCCCACACTAATGGTGGGGAACACATCTTCCAGTTTCTCCACCAAGTCTTCTGCCACCTGCGGAGTACGATTGGTGGAGCGAATAATTTCCACCAGGTCGTGGCTGGCGATGGCGTTGCGGGTCTCGCCGTCCAGGATATCATCCAGACGACTCTGGGCACCGCGCTCATCCCGCACCCGCTGGAAGAAAAGCAGCGGATCGCTTATGCGCCAGCGCGCGTAGGTATCCACCCAGATGAACCGCTTATCCCGGGTGGGAATCTGATTGGGGTCGCCATCCCATTCCAGAAATCGTTTATCGAAAAAATGAACCCGCTGCACAAAGGGCAGTTTGAAGTGAATTCCCGGCTCCAGAATGGGGTCACCCACTGGTTTACCGAACTGGGTGATGATGGCCTGTTCCTTCTCGTTTACAATATATGCCGAGGAATTCAGCAAAAGCAGGGCAATAAATGCCAGAATTGCCAGGATTACCGTTTTGGGATGTTTCATTTTTGTTCCTCCTTGCTAAATTGAAAGAGGGGAAGAATACCGGTGGCTTTTTCGTCGGTCACAATGGTGCGTCCCACATTTTTCAGCACCTTTTGCATGGTTTCCAGAAAAATGCGGTCGCGGGTAACCTCTTTTGCCTTGCGGTATTCCTGGTACAGGGCGGTAAATCGGGCAGCTTCGCCCTTGGCGCGGTTCACACGTTCCAGCGCGTATCCCCGTGCTGCTTCGATGGTGCGGGCCGCCTCTCCCTTCGCTTTGGGAATAACCTTGTTGTATTCCGCCCAGGCTTGATTAATCAGTTTTTCCTTCTCCTGTTGCGCTTCGTTCACTTCATTGAAGGCCGGTTTTACCGGGTCTGGCGGGGTAACATCCTGCAGAACCACCTGCTCCACCTTTAACCCCGTTTCGTACTGATCGCACAGCTTCTGCACTTTTTCCATCACAGCAGTGGAAATTTCCTGCCGTCCCACCGTAAGCACCTCATTCACCGTGCGGTCGCCCACCACCTCGCGCATCACCGCTTCGTTAATATCCCGAAAGGTTTTAATGGCGTTACGTACCCGAAAGAGAAATTTGTAGGGATCTTTAATCCGGAATTGCACAATCCATTCCACTTCCGCGGCGTTCAAGTCACCGGTGAGCATCAGCGATTCCTCCTTGTAGGGACGCTCTTCGTACCGGGTGCGCACCCCTGCCTGCGCGGTACGAAAACCAAACTCCTCCTTTAATTGCCGCTCTACGGGAACTTTGTACACCTGTTCAATACCCAGCGGTAGTTTGAAATTCAGGCCGGGATTTACCGTGCGGGTAAATTTTCCCAGCCGCAAAATAACGCCAACTTCCTCTGGCCCCACCGTGAAGAACGAAGAATACAGCACGATGAGAACCAGCAAACCAATCACACCCCACTTAATGAGACTTTTGTTGAATTGTGGAGGGCGAAATTGGTTCAAATCAAAGGGTGCCTGTGCATCCATAAAGAACCTCCTTGGTTACTTAATACCACCAATTTACCCCGGGAAACGATCCTAAACGGCTCCCGGGAAGAAATTTTAATTCACCCAATGGTCTGGGTTACCGGATCAGAAGTAATTATTTCATGTACCTCCGGAAAAATTTGGTTAAATTCTATCGAGCGTTAAGATCAGGGTGCCGTACCATTGTTTTATTTTCTTTGTGTGAACCATAAAACCGGGTACGCTGCGGCGGAAAAACCTCTGGCAAGCATCCCAATTCCGCTGCGTTCAATGAATTCACTGCCCGCTGCGGCGCGATCTCACGTCAAAATATTCCCATATCGTGCTCTCGATATTCTGTACCCTTCGAGCCTTGTTCCATGGAATATAGCGGTAATTCCGGCACTTTCCAACCTGTGCCTTAATTCCAGACGCAGGATATTACCCGGTTCCGCAAAAAACATTCAACAGAAACCAAACAAAATGGTCACACGGGCAAATTGGCAGGAAGAGGATAAACCATGGAAGAAGAGAGTTCCACCCATTTCTGGAAGAAAATGCTGGCACCACGCGGACTCCAACCAGTAAAGTTTGAGCATCCCGAACAGCTCTTTACCCTGCTGGGTCTGCAGGATGCGAAAGCGCAACAGCGTTTCTATCATCTGATGCAGAAGTACTCTTTTCGCCTGATGCTGCATGATCTGCTTCAGGAGCCGCACGGAACAAAACAGGTGGCGGAATTAAGTCACTACGCCTCACAGGAGCGGGTGCGGGAGATGTTGCAGGAATTACAGCACATCGGGATGGTGGAAGCGCAGGGCAACGGATTTCGGTTGCGGAATGCTGCTGTACCGCGCATTGGCGATGTGCTGGAACTGTACGTGGGCTGCCTGCTGCGGCGGGAATTCGGGATGGAAAGTTTTAGCAGTGTTTCCCTGGCGGGTGGCGATGCCGGTGGGGATTACGATGTACTGGCAGACTGGCAGGGGCGGTTGGTTTTCGTGGAAACCAAATCGGCTCCCCCCAAGGGAATCCATAATCCGGAAATTGCCGCTTTTTTGCAGCGGGTGAAGGAGCTGTTGCCTCACTTGGCCATTTTTCTTAACGACACCCATCTGCGGGTGAAGGACAAAATTGTGCTGATGTTCGAGGAAGAATTAATCCGTTTAAAAGGCATCCACACGCTCCATTCCCAGCCCATCGAGCGGGTGCAGGATCAGATTTTTCATCTGCACCATTTCATTTACATTATTAACAGCCGCCATGGACTGGTACACAATTTTGCGGTTGTTTTTCGGGATTATCTACGTTATCATACCGATGCGGACTTCTTATTTTAGTTGAGAATAGCAATTCTCATCAGATTAAAAATTTTACAGGAGGTACCATGGAAAAGAAGGTCAGTATTGAATATTGCACGGAGTGAAACTACTATCCGCAGGCTGCCAGGCTGGCAGAAGTGATTGAAAAAGAAGTGGGAATTAAACCGGAATTAATTCCCTCGCATGGTGGTGTGTTCGAAGTGCGGGTAGATGGTGAATTAATTTTTTCCAAGAAGCAAAAATTTCGTTTCCCGGAAGAGGAAGAGATTTTAGAGAAGTTGCGCTCGTAATGGGTAAAGGAGCTTCGCGTTTGGGGTGGCTAACCTGCTGTTAATCAATCAATTTACAACAATAGAGATTCTTCGCTCCGCTGGCGCTCCGCTCAGAATGACGGGTAGGGCGGTGCTGTCTTTCTTCACCCTCGCCTGTGGCGAGGGTGAAGAATCTCACCATCGCGGAGCGATGGGATGCGAATGCGCTTATACACTCATCCACTGGATCCTGTGGACAGAACCCGTCCGCATGCTCCTGCAAATGAATGTTTTTTAATATCATGTTTATCCTGTTAATCCTGTCAGAAAAATAATTTTGTTTCCATAAAATCATCCCGTCCCATCCGGGACGGGTAAATTTGGGTGGGGGCATTCATTCCCACAAATGGATTTTGTGGGCTAGTTGCACGCCGTCCCTGTCGGGACGGCTTTTTCGGTGTTTTACCTTCCCCTGAATTCATGGAATCCTTGGTATTTTCTAGCAGGGATCATCTAACGATATGGTTAAAATGTACTGAAATATTTTTCGTTGCGTACGTTGCGCCCGCTGCGGTTAATTTTTTGCATTTAAACATTCAAAAATCTTTGCGCACTTTGCGCCTGCGTTGCGCTCTTTGCGGTTAAATAAGATTATAATCACATTTTCAGAGATTCTTCGCTCCGCTCAGAATGACAGAGGGGAGTATCTTCGGTGTTTTTCCAAAAGATCAGTATCTGACTGTGTCTTCTGTGGTTTTAATTAATCTTCGCATCCAAAAAAGAAAAATCCCGTTCACCCCGTCCCTTCCGGGACGGGTAAATTTGGGTGGGGGCATTCATTCCCACAAATGGAATTTGTGGGCTAGTTGCACGCCGTCCCTGTCGGGACGGCTTTTTCTCCCGGGGCTTCGCCGCGGGCTATCCCTGTTTGAGCGCTTTGCGCTCTTCCTGAAGTTACAGCGTTACGCCCTTTCAGGGCTTGGTTTGATGCGCCTAAACATTCCTTTACCTGGGGCTGCGCCCCAGGCTATCCATATTTGAGCGCTTTGCGCTCGGTTAATTTTACCGATGGTTAATCAACCAAAACACAACAGTATAGATTCTTCGCTCCGCTAACGCTCCGTTCAGAATGACAGGGTGGCGGTTCCGTCATTCTATAACCATCCGCAGGCGGGGTGAAGAATCTCATATTTAAAATGAAAAATTGGAAATTTAAAACGAAACCCTTTGCGCACTTTGCGCCTGCGTTGCGCTCTTTGCGGTTAAATAAAATCAACCGCATTTTTAGAGATTCTTCGCTCTGCTCAGAATGACAGAGGGGAGTATCTTCGGTGTTTTTCCAAAAGATCAGTATCTGACTGTGTCTTCTGTGGTTTTAATTAAACTGCGCATCCAAAAAACGGAACATCCCGTTCACCCCGTCCCTTCCGGGACGGGTAAATTTGGGTGGGGGCATTCATTCCCACAAATGGAATTTGTGGGCTAGTGGCAGGCCGTCCCTGGCAGGACAGTCTTTTTTACTTTATCTTTCTTATATTCTGTGTTCTCTGTGTTCTCTGTGGTTACAAAAATACAATTATCAAAACTCTGTGGTTACAAAAATTTAGTTATCAGAACTATTTCCCGGAATACTCCTGTTCTTCCAGGAAATGCTGGGCATCCAGTGCGGCCATACAGCCACTGCCTGCTGCGGAAATTGCCTGGCGATATACCGGATCCTGCACATCTCCCGCAGCAAACACACCGGGAACATTGGTAGCCATGCTCTTGGGCTTGGTAATGATGTAGCCCTTTTCATCCATTTCCAGTTGTCCCTGGAAAATCTGGGTATTGGGAATATGCCCAATCGCCAGGAATACTCCATCGCATTTGAATTCACTCTCCTCACCGGTGATGGTATCTTTCAACCGCACGCCGGTTACACCCGTTTCTTCATCTCCCAAAATATCAATGACCACTTTATTCCACAGAAAATCGATCTTCAGATTATCGAATGCCCGCTGCTGCATAATTTTGGAAGCCCGCAGTTTGTCCCGACGATGGATGATGGTCACTTTAGAGGCAAATTTTGTGAGGAAGGTCGCTTCTTCCATGGCGGAATCCCCCCCTCCAATTACCACAACCTCTTTACCGGTGAAGAAGAACCCATCACAGGTAGCACAAGCAGACACGCCGTGTCCCATTAAGCGTTTCTCGGATTCCAATCCCAGCAAACGAGCCGTTGCTCCGGAGGCGATGATCAACGTATCGCAGGTAAAATTCACATCCTCTACTTCCAGTTCAAAAGGCCGCTTGCTTAAATCGGCTTTCGTGACCGTTCCGTAATAGAATTCCGTACCAAACTTTTCTGCCTGTTCATGCATTTTATCCATAAGCTCGGGTCCCTGAATCCCTTCGGGAAAACCGGGGAAATTTTCCACTTCGGTGGTAATGGTGAGCTGACCTCCTGGCTGGGTCCCTTCAACCACCAGGGGATTCAGATTGGCTCGTGCTGTGTAAATCGCTGCGGTCAAACCGGCTGGTCCGGAACCGATAATAATCACTTTGTAGTGTTTCTTTTCCGCCATTGACATCTCCTCTTTTTTAAAAATCGCTGGTTTTGATGTTTTGCTCTAATTCAAAGTTACATGCTTTCGGGAAAATACCCGTTGCTTCTCATTTCTTCAAGCACCTCCCAAATTCAATTCACAACCAGAAAGCACTAAATATACATGCTTCCCCGAACGAAATACAAATATCAAAAAA
>JALXCH010000061.1 GCA_026991005.1 Calditrichia bacterium
GAATAGGGGGAATAGGGGGAATAGGGGCATAAAGCATAGGGGCATAAAGCATAGGGCATAGGGAATCTGTAGGGACTTATTTCATTTTTACACTCTTTGCTCTTTGCTATTTGTAATTTGTCTTTTGGAATTTGGGATTTCAGTAAATTGAATTTTCAGCAGATTATTGTGGTTAAAATAAAAATATCTGACTAAGCGGAAAAATGAATCATAGCGAACCGGAAGTGTTTAATCCCGATGTGGGACACAAAGAGATACAAGCCCGAATTTTACAATACATTCGCACCAATCGCCTTCCCCATGCCTTCTTATTTTACGGGAACGAGGGAGTGGGTAAAGAAGCATTTGCCATCGAGCTGGCTAAATTACTGAATTGCGAAAAGGGACCTTTTATGGTGTGCGGTACCTGTTCCCAATGCGTTAAAATTGGGAAATTGCAGCACCCGGATGTTCAGTTTATTTTTCCCATTCCTGCCAGTTCCAATGTAAAACCCGAAACGATTGCCGGGGTTCTGAAGGACAAAGCCGAGAACCCCTACCTCCGCACCCGCTTTCCGGGCAAAAACACCTTCATTAGCATCGACACTATCCGGGAGTTAAAACGAGAAGCACGCTTTAAACTGTACGAGGGGAAGAAAAAAGTATTCATCATCAGCGAGGCAGACCAGATGCGCCCGGAAGCAGCCAATGCCCTGCTCAAACTGCTGGAAGAACCCCCCGAAAATCTGATGCTCATCTTAATCACCTCCCATCTGCACCGCATTTTGCCCACCATTCGTTCCCGCTGTCAGTTGATTTACTTTCCGCCCCTGCCCGGAGATGTGCAACTGAGTATCATCCGGCGCTATCTGCCCGAACCTCCGGAGAACCTGGCTCTGATTACCCGCTTAAGCATGGGCAACCTGAAACTGGCTTTCGATTTTCTGCGCAACGATGTCGTGGAAAAGCGGGAGAAAGCGGTGGAATTCCTGCGCAAAACCGTGCGCATCGAAAGGTCGCAGGAACTGATGAAACTGGTGGAAGAATTGACCTCGGGGAAAGATCGGGAAGCCATGCACCTTCACCTTTTCTTTTTACTGGTCTGGTTCCGGGATGCCGTACACTTGAAAAATTCACCGGAGAAAACAGAGCAAATCATTAACAGCGACATGCGCAGTAACCTGGAAGGTTTCGTTCGGGGATATTCCGGAACAAATTTCCCTGCCTGCGTAGAAGCAGTAGAAACGGCTATTGAGGAATTAAAAGACCCCCGAAATTTAAATCCAGCGTTGATTTTAACCAACCTCGCTATTAAACTTAACAGATTGATTCGTAAGTAAATTAACCAAGGAGGCCAGTATGCCTTCGGAACTGGTCGAAGTAAGTTTTAAAGGGAATCGCACTGCCATTTACATAAATCCCGCCGGACTTTCTCTAAAAATCGGAGATTACGTGATTGTGGAAGCCGAACGGGGCGAAGATCTGGGGGTGGTTTCGGCACTGGGACGGGTGGTCTCGCTCAAGGACTCCGGAGCCAATCCCCGCAACGTGATGCGCAAAGCGACCCCGGAGGACTTAAAGAAACTGGAACAAAATCGCGTGGATGAAGAGCGGGCCTTCGAGGTGTGCAAGCGGAAAATTGTGAAACACAACCTGAACATGAAACTGGTGGATGTGGAATATCAGTTCGACCGCAATAAACTGAGCTTCTATTTCACGTCTGACCAGCGCGTGGATTTTCGTCAGCTGGTGCGCGACCTGGCAGCAAAGTATCGCACACGCATCGAGTTGCGGCAAATTGGCGTTAGGGACGAAGCCAAACGGCTGGGAGGTTACGGCACCTGCGGCTACAAACTATGCTGTGCTTCGTTCATGCGCGAATTCGAAACCATCACCACCCAGTACGCCAAAAACCAACTGTTGCCCATGAATCCCTCCAAGCTCTCCGGGGTGTGCGGACGGTTAAAATGCTGCCTGGCTTTCGAAAAGACCTTCTACCTGGAGGAACTGAAAAAATATCCTCCCATCGAATCCACTATTAAAACACCCCAGGGGGAAGGTGTGGTGGATAAAATCGATATTTTCCACAGTTTGGTCTATGTGCGTTTCCCCAATGAAGAAATCGAAAAATTCGAACTGGATGAGTTAAAACAAACCGAGTAACATCAGGGAGTTTTGCTTTGGAAAAGAAGAAATATCTAATCACCAGCGCATTGCCCTACGCCAACGGTCCGTTGCATCTGGGACACCTGGCAGGTGCCTACCTGCCTGGCGACATCTACGCTCGCTATTGCCGCCTGAAAAAACGGGACACGGTGTACATCTGTGGTACCGATGAGCATGGCGTACCCATCACCATCACCGCCGAGAAGGAAGGCAAAACCCCTCAGGAGGTGGTGGATTATTATCACGAAAATATCAAACGCAGTTTCCAGCGTTTTGGAATGAGTTTCGACAACTTTTCCCGCACCTCCCTGCCCATCCACCACCGCACCGCGCAGGATTTTTTCCTGAAGCTGCACCAGAAGGGTTACATGGAAAAGCGGGAGCAGGAGCAGTTCTACTGCGAGCACGACCACATGTTTCTGGCCGACCGCTACATCGAAGGTATCTGCCCCTATTGCGGTGCCCCCGGTGCCCGCGGCGACCAGTGCGAGAGCTGTGGAAAATGGCTGGAACCCACCCAGCTCATCGAACCGCGCTGTAAAATTTGCGGCAACCCACCGGTGCTGCGTAAAACCTTTCACTATTTCTTCAAACTCTCCCAATTCCAGCAAGCCCTCCAGGAATGGATTAACAGCAAAACCAACTGGCGCAGCAATGTGGTGAACTTCTGCAACAACTGGTTTAAAGAGGGACTGGAGGATAGAGCCGTGACCCGGGATTTAAGCTGGGGTGTACCCGTTCCCCTGGAAGATGCCCGGGACAAAGTGCTTTACGTCTGGTTCGAAGCACCCATTGGGTACATTTCTTCCACCAAAGAATGGGCAGAAAAAATCGGCGACCCCGAGCGGTGGAAGAAGTATTGGCTGGATCCCGAAAACACCCGGCTGGTGCATTTCATTGGCAAGGATAATATCGTGTTTCACGCCATCATCTTCCCCGCCATGCTGATGGGTTACGGGGGTTACGTGCTGCCGGATAATGTTCCGGCGAACGAGTTTCTGAACATCAAAGGACTGAAATTTTCCACCAGTCGCGGGCTGGCGCTCTGGGTGGATGATGTGCTGGATCGCTACCCGGCGGATTCGCTGCGCTACACCCTGGCCATCAACATGCCCGAAACCCGCGATGCGGATTTCTCCTGGGAAGAATTCCAGGCAAAGCACAACAACGAACTGGCAGACATCCTGGGTAATTTCATCAATCGCACGTTCACCTTTATTCGCAATTATTTTGGTGGGGAGCTCCCTGCCCGGGGCGAACTGGATGCGCTGGATCGGGATCTGCTGCAAAAACTGGCTGAAGGGCGCGAGACGGTAGGCCGCCTGATTGACGAATTCCAGTTCAAAGAAGCCACCCGCCAGTTCATGGATGTGGTCCGGTTCGCCAACAAATATTTCAACGACCAGCAACCCTGGAAGACGCGTAAGGAAAATCCCGAAAAATGCGCCACAACCCTCAACCTGTGCGCCCAAACCGCGTACTCCCTTGCTATTTTGATGAACCCCATTCTCCCCTTCACTTCCCGGAAAATCTTCCAGATGCTGCGCATCGAAACGCCGCCGGAAGAAGCAAGCTGGGAGGAAATTGGGACGCTCCCATTATCCGATGGTCACGCCATTGGAAACATCGAGATTCTGTTCACCAAAATTAGCGACAAACAAATTCAGGCTGAGCTGGACAAATTTCGTAAAATGCAGGAAGAAGCCGAACCGGCAGCCACCCGGGAAGAGGAAAAAACGGAGACAATTTCTCTGGAGGAATTCAAACGGATTCAACTAAAGACGGCGCGGGTACTCACAGCAGAGAAGATTCCCGGTGCCGACAAACTGCTGAAGCTGAAAATTCAGGTGGGCGGCGAGGAACGGCAACTGGTAGCTGGGGTAGCTCAGCACTATTCCCCGGAGGAACTGGTGGGGAAAACCATCATTATCGTCGCCAATCTGAAACCGGCGAAAATTCGCGGGGTGGAATCGCAGGGGATGCTGCTGGCGGTTACCGATCACGGAAAAATGGCGCTGCTAACCACTGACAAGGATGTTTCCACCGGTCTTCCGGTGAGTTAAGAGCGAAATTTCCTCCCGGATTTACAACCCCTTCTTAAAGTACTCCCGGGACAAAAAATACACATTTTCGTTCCGGGGGTAAAATCCCTGACAGCTCATGCACACAATGCGGTGTTTCTGGATGCTCAACTCTCCGCCACAACGAGGGCAGATTAATATTTTTTCCAGCTCCACCGGGCGGGGATGTCGCTTCCGCTGCCAGTGCACATATTTCTTTACCAGTTCTTCCCATACTTTTCCCAGTAAATTCCGAACAAACTGCCAGATTCCCTGCTTCACAAAAAGCAAGTATTCATCCGGATGAAAGGGACGTTTCTCGATGCGGAAGGGAATGGTTTCCTTCCACTCTAATACGGTTTTAATGAGTTGGGGATTGGAATGGTAAAACAACCGGAAACTGAAATTATCTTCTAACAGGCGGTAACTGACCCGTTGTTTAAATCCCGAGCGCGATTTTTTAGGAATAAACACCAGCGTTCCCTGCTCATTCTTAACGAACCAGAGGTGGTAATCGCGGTGGGGTTCCACAAATTCCATCAGGGCAGAAGGGGTTTCGATGTAACCAGCGCTGCTCACGCGCATCAACTCCCGTAGAGCACGTTCGGGATGCTCCACATGTTCCACCACGTGGGAAGCAATGCTGTAAGCAAACGCCTTCTCCCGGAAAGGCATTTTTTCTATATCCGAAACGATTAAGGGACGCCCGTGGGTCTGGAGCTGGCCACCCCGCTGGGATTCATCCAGGAATTTATCCACCAGCACATCGCTCTGGGGATAGGGTCGGTGCCCCGAACCTACTTCCAACACCAGCCCCGATATGCGGAAATATTTCATCTCTGCCCCGTCCTTTTTTCGCTTTTACCCTGATGGTAATAATTAACCGACGAACACCGGTCGAAATTTAGAGAGCCTCCCTCCGGAAGGCAACCCATTCTCCGGATTCACCCACTCTAAAGACAAATTTTAAAAAAATGTGCAATACTTAAAACGAGTTCCATTTTTCATTTGAACAATACGTCGCTCTTTTTCGCAGGATTCTACCCGTTCGCAGCATCCTGTCCATCCGCAGGATCCTGTGGATAGGACTCTGCGAGCGAAATATCCAAAGGATCCTGCCCGATATACAAAGCATCCTGCGGACAGGCTCTACGAGTGGACGGGCTCTGTCCAAATGATCCTGCGGATGAGCGTACGGTCAGGGCTCTGTGAGTGTATAATTGCCACTTCAGGGTCAAACTTTTCGGAAAATGCATAAAAGAACAATGTTCAAAGAACGCCGCATTTGCGACTCTGTTAAAAAATCCATCATTCAATATTAATTGTTGAATACTCGACTAGAGCGCGAAGCGCTCACAGTTAGATAGCCTGGGGCGAAGCCCCAGGTAAATGAATATTCATCAAAATTACAAGCCCTGAAAGGGCGTCACAAATTCTGTTAGAACAATTCAATCCCTCCGCTCATTTTTCTTTCTTCATTTCATTTCTTGCTGAAACGGTTTAATTTATCCCGGTTTGAATTCTGGCAATTGAAAACAACCTGTCCGGAGGGAAAATGGCTTCTTCTACAACACAACCCACCCGCATCGCTGCCCAGCAACCCTATTTTTTGCCCAATTTTTATTTTTTCTACAAGATGTCCCGTTCCCGGGTGTTTCTACTGGCCGACCACCTGAAATTCCGCAAACAGTCCCCAATAGTGCGCGCGCGAATATCTCCCGGGCAGCCTCCCACTTACTTAACCGTTCCGGTGCAGCACGGAAGCAGCCCCCATCCCCCGATAAACACCGTCCGCCTGGTTGAAGACATTGGCTGGAAACGCCGCCACCTGCGCACCATCAAATCCCGATGGGGCGCTCTCCCTTATTTCGAATATTATTTCCCCGCCCTGGAGGAAATTTACCAGCAGAATTACCGTTTTCTTGGCGAGTTTCTCCTGGCACTCCTCCGCTGGCATATCGCTTTGCTCTTCCCGGAACAAAAGATCGAAGTTGCCAGCGAACAGGGTATTCAGGATGAAAGCGATTTGACACAGTGGGTGGATTCCCAACCTCACCCCGTATTTCTCATTTTTCCCGAAGAACGGGAATACTATGCCTTCCACTTCCCGGGGATTCCTGTGGAAGTGGTGGAAATACCCCATCATCTTTCCTTTCCGGAGGCATATACTCCGGACATGGCACTTCTGGCTTTACTTTTCCAGAAAGGCCCCGAAACTGCGCTGTATTTCCGTTAAGCGCACACTCTCCCGGAAGTACGAAAATTCCTTTCCAAATTTCAAACACTATGCCAAAGAGACCACATCGCACCATCCGGTAAGAAAAACCTGCAATTCTGGCAACACCTTCCGGAGCAAAAGATAGGGTCATTTTACCACAGCTTTTCACTTCCATTTCCCGGCGAATAAATCTTAAAAAAAATTGCATTGTTCAGGGAAAAATTTTAAATTTGCAGTCTAAATTTTTCGCAGCAATTATAAAAAGGAGAGTATTTCATATATGAAAATTAAAGCTATTCAAGTGCGGAAGGGAAATGTGATTGAGTTTCGTGGTGATTTGTATAAAGTTACAGAAGCCGTCCACGTAACGCCGGGGAAGGGACAGGCGCTGATGCAAATCAAAATGAAGCGCCTTTCGGACGGAGTGAATGCCGAGCAGCGGTTCCGTCCGGACGAGAACGTGGAAAAAGCCACACTGATTACCCGGGAATACCAGTACCTTTACCAGGATGGCGATCATTTTGTATTCATGGACATGGAAACGTACGAACAAATTAGCCTGAGCAAAGATGCTCTAGGGGATGATGTGTACTATCTTCTGCCCGAAACGATTGTCCAGATTTTATTTCATGAAGGCACCCCGGTGGGTGTGGAACTGCCCGGTGTGGTGGAATTGAAAGTGGTGGAAACCCAACCGAATTTAAAAGGGGCTACCGTTTCCAGTTCCTATAAACCAGCCAAACTGGAAACCGGGCTCACCACCCAGGTACCTCCGTTCATTGAAGAAGGGGATGTCATTCGGGTGGATACTACCACCGGAAAATACATCGAACGTGCTAAATAAACATCCGGCAGCGAAGAACCAATTTTCCGGAAAAAAGTATGATTAATCTTGGAAACGAAAGAGCAATAAACTAACTTAGGTGTTTATAAACTGGCAGGAGGTGACATGAAAGTCTGGAAGTCGCTTATAGGTTTTTTAACGGTGCTGATTTTCGCCACTGCAGTGATGGCGCAGGAAGCGGATCCTTCAGTGGAAGCCAAAAAGATGTACAATGAGGGGAATAAGTTATTAAAACAGCGCAAAGTTGAAGAAGCCATTCAGAAATATAACGAAGCAATTACCAAAGATCCTGAGCTGGCGCTGGCTTACTACGGACTGGGATTGGCTTACAAACTGAAAAAAGATTACCAGAAAGCGGAAGAGTATTATAAAAAAGCGCTGGAAAAAGATAAAAATCTGATTAAAGCTTACAATGCACTGGGCCTGCTTTACACCAAGCAGGAGAAATACAGTGCTGCCCTGAATTCTTTTAAAGCAGCTTTACAAATTGATTCGGCCAACGTGAAAGCCAATTTTGGAATCGGGCTGGTTTATTTGAAGAAAAAAGACTACAAGAACGCCCTTCCCTATTTTAAAAAGGCGGTGGAAATTAAACCCAATTACTCCAAAGCGTGGTTAAATCTGGGAACCTGTTACAGCGAACTGGGGCAATACGCCGAAGCGGTGGATGCTTTTCAGAAGGCGTTGGAGAACGAACGGCGTAAAACGCAGAAAGGCCTCATTTACCTGCGGCTGGGAGATGCACTGGCAAAATTGGGAAAAAATCAGGAAGCGATTTCTGCTTACAAGAACTGCCTGCAAACAGCCACGCGCAGCTATTTGAAAGGTGCCGCCAACTTTGGGTTGGGCGAAATTTACAAAAAACAGGGTAATAAAAGTCTGGCTATTAAATATTACACAGCGGCCTCTCACGACCGTGCCTGGAAGCAGGCCGCCCTGTACGAAATTGACATGTTGAAGAAATAATTTCAAAGAAGGAGGTATTCCTGACTGCAACCTGCCCGGGCTTTCCGGGAGCGTTTTAAGGCAGATGGAAAATCTTCAGAACGGGTTAAACCACAAACCATATTGAAAGGGGGTCGAGAACGGCATGATTCACATCAAAGTGCGAGAGAACGAACCGTTCGAAAAAGCGCTGAAGCGATTTACCAAAGCCTGCGAGAAATCGGGACTGATGTCGGAGATCAAGAAGCATCAGCACTTTGAGAAGCCCAGCGAGCGCCGGAAACGCAGAGAGAATGCTGCGCGCCGGAAAATTCGTAAGCTGATGGCGGAACAACAGCGTTAATCGACCGAAACGGGAGGCAACATCATGGCTCTGCAAGAACAGTTGATGGCCGATATGAAAGAGGCGATGAAGGCCAAAGATAAGATTCGCCTGGAAACCATTCG
>JALXCH010000062.1 GCA_026991005.1 Calditrichia bacterium
GGCAGAGGGAGCTCCCATTTCCGGAGGGAAATATTGCGAAATGTACAGAATTTTCACCACAATACCTCGTTACCGTTCATCTTGCCCCATTCGATGTTCCAGGAACCATTTCGCCTGCTGAACATGCTGTTCTGGCGCTATAACATAATACATGACACACTGTTTTTCAATGGAAGGATGAAAAACCAGCAGCTTGCTTTCCAGGATTTTTCCGAATTCTGGGACGTAAAACCAGGTGCGAATTTCGGCATTCATTTCCCCGGGATTCCAGAGGAGCATCACCCTCTGCCTGCCCTGGTGCAAGATACATTCTCCCCTGCCCATCTCTACTTTAACATCGGGATGAAGATGCAAAAGACTGACTATTTCCAGAGGCCGCTTTGTTTGTACCCGATCTTCCACCACAAAGAAAGAATTTTGTACCAGGCGAATCGTCCGCTGATGCGTGTACGCTTTTGTGCGATCCAGGTTATTCTGATAAGCTACGGTAAATGTGACTTCTTCAGATTGTTCCTTCATTTCCGTTACCGGTGCGTGCACCCGCCGCGCCATACGAAATGCCTGCCATAGTTCCGCCTGGTCCAGTTCATCCACCACCACGGTGTTGTGGCTCCAGATGCTGCGAGCTTTCTGCCGAAGTTCACCGGGTAAATAATTCCCCACCCCACTATCCACAATAAACCGTTTCCCGGCATGAGAATATTCAAAGCTGGTCAAATCGCAGTGAGCATGCCCGGGCTGGTAAGAAACACCCAACTCTCCGGCATCTAAAATCAGTTTTTGCTCCTGCCCGGCAAATACCGCGTACCCACTGATCGGTAAAAAGGTAAACTGAAATTGAGGAGGTTGGTAGGTTTGCTCTAAAATATTCTCATAGTATGTTTTAATTTGAACCGGATTGGGAGCCGCAGCAAATGCACTATCGCCAAACAGGGGAATTTCTCCATCCGTGTGCAGCAGGGAAAAGAGCCAGTCCAGCATCTTTCGGGAAACCCGGGTAAGCCGCGATTCCAGTTCTCTTGCTCCCGGAAAACGGGAAAAAACCTCCGGAGCCGCCCGGAGAAGGTTTAACAAATCCAGTACATCTAACAAAATCACAGCATGGTAAGTGGGAGAACGTTCGAAATGTCCCCCATCTTCCAGTACCTGTTCCTCAATTTGCTTCAATAAAAGAGTGGTGTATTTTTTAAATTTTTTTCTCTGTTGAAAAAATAGACTCGCCCAGACCAGCGCCTTTAAATTGGCAAACAGGTGATTTGCCATCAGGTGGTATTCGATAAAACACTCCAGATAACGAAACTGCCGAAAGAGGCTGTTTAGAAATTCCCGGCGGAAAGCAGCATCCGCTTCGAACCACTGATGGAAAAAGGAATAAAAAAATCCCCAGTTCACCAGTCGCAGCGAAATGGGATACGGCTCCCAGCCGTTACCATGCCCCACGGGATTTTGCCTGATCCAATCCTGAATAATGTCTTTCCCCAACAAAAAACTTTGCTCATCGGGATTTTCCGTTAGCGGGTGCAGGTAGTCGAAATAGTGCAGATGGTAGAGCCAGAGCTTTTCCTGCCGGGGATCGTTCCACTCCATCTTTTGGGAATAAACAACAGGATGATTCAGGAAATTGAACCTTTTCTGCTTCAAATCGACGGAAATCGGTGGAGAGGGGCGGATATGTAGCGGAGCCACAATGGGTTCAGGAGAATCGACGTGCCGGATTCGTTTCCCAAACCATCCCATGGCAAAAAGTCGCCGCTTTATCCGAAAAATTAATTGATATCTAATCTGGATGAATTTAAGGTACCGAACCGTGTGCACAAAAATTTTTAGTCTGGTAAAATACGTAGTCATTCTTCTGAAATTGAGAACATTCATTCTACCATGTACTTTAAGTGTATAAAGTATAACTAAATTTCCCCAATTCCACTAACACATTTTTAATCTGGTGCGTTAATTTCCCTTATTCTCTCACAATTTGGGGAATCATGTACAAATAGGAAGGTTGAACAAAAAATGGGAACTTTAGCAGAAATAAAATCAACAATACACCAACGGAAGCAGTAGCGAAGTAACCTACACGGGATAACCAGCATTCCGGTTATCCCGCTGGTTTACACACAGGAAGGAATTTTCCAAAAAAATTAAACGCTATTGGTTCAGACCTCCTCTAAAACGTTTACAATGCGGTTCGCTGCCCTGCCATCCCACAAAGGCGGAATATTTCCTTTTTTCCACTGTCCCGCCAGAATTTTTTGCGCATTACGAATAATCTTTTCGGTATCAGTACCTACAATTTCATTCGTACCCAATTCGGCGGTAACGGGCCGTTCCGTATTTTCCCGAAGAGTAAGACAGGGAATACCCAGGTAAGTGGTTTCCTCCTGAATTCCCCCGGAGTCGGTCATCACAAATTTACAGGTTTGTTCCAGTTGTAAAAATTCCAGATAACCAATGGGCGGGAGTAAGCGTAAATTTTTCAGGGAACGCACCTGCTCTTCCAGACCAAATTTCTTAATATTTTTCTCCGTTCGAGGATGAATCGGAAAGATGATGGGGATGTCTTTTTGTATCACTTCAAACGCTTTCAATATTTTCAGGAAATTTTCCGGATTGTCCACATTGGAAGGCCGGTGCAGGGTAACCAGAGCAAACTCTCCACGGGTAAGCCCCAGTTTTTCCAGGATATCCGTCTCGGCGGCTTTCCCCAGAAAATACACCAGGGAATCAATCATCACATTTCCCACAAAATGAATTTTAGACGGGTCGATTCCTTCCTTTACCAGATTGTTTGTGCCACTTTTTTCGGTAGTGAACAACAGGTCCGACAGTGCATCGGTAACCAGACGATTGATCTCTTCGGGCATTCGGCGATCGAAACTGCGCAAACCTGCTTCCACATGAGCTACCGGTATCCATAGCTTACTAGCGACCAGGCTACAGGCAGCAGTGGAATTGACATCCCCCACCACCAGCACAAGATCTGGTTTATATTCCAGACACACTTTTTCGAACTCCAGCATAATTTTCGCTGTCTGCTCGGCATGGCTTCCTGAGCCCACTCCCAGGTAAACATCCGGTTGCGGAAGCTGTAAATCTTCGAAGAATAGTTTGCTCATCCGTTCGTCGTAATGCTGACCGGTATGAACCAGAATAGGTTCAAATACTCCATCTCGCATTTGCATCTGCCGCTGAATGGGAGCAATCTTCATAAAATTCGGTCTGGCACCCACTACGTTTAATACTCGCTTCATTAAATTCCTCCATAAAAAAATTTAATTTATATCAATTCGGAAAAAAGGGCAAACTCTTTATTTTTCAATAAATAATATTGAACAAAATTTTAGAAATATATTAAATGATTTTCTGAATTAGATGTTCAGGAATTCATTTGCAGGTATTTTTTATGCAGAAATTTTTCCACCGGGTGGTACAACCCATGGCGTAACAAACCGTGTAAAAATAATTTCTTTTTATTAAAACGAAACCCCAGCTGTTCCTGCTTAAATTTTTCCAGATCTTCCGTTAAACTCCTGCCATAATTTTTTTTAAATTCAGGGTAAAGTACGTGTTTTACAAAGTCATACACCTGCAAATCACTCTGGTTCGCCCGTTCAATTTTATTAATTAAATATCCGGAAATCGCCTTTTCATTCTTCTTTGGATTAACATTCTGTATTTCATAATGCATATTGAAATTCTGCAATCCCAATTCATTTTTCAGGAGCAATAAAGATTCATCGAACCGCTCTACCAGACCAACGAATTTAAATTTTTCTTGTAAATATTGTATGGCCAGCAGAGCATCATCCTTTCCGCAGATACGTCTGGTCATAAAATTGTTGTAATGGCCATCTTCAATGAATGAACGTAAATCCCAATCAATGTTCATGATCTGTTTATGATAAAAATAGTGCGAAATGAAGCGGCTAACAGGTTGCCGTAAAAACGTGAAATAAGCGATTTCCCGTCCGATAGCCTGTTCGTAGTCTAAATAGGCTCGCGTTGTGTGTCCCCCAAATCCATTGAGATAGGGAAATAACCTGAAAAATATTCTTGCTTCTTGCGGTGTAAAGACATTTTCCGGATCATTGGCACGAATTGCCCAGGGCGACAAAGTAATGTAACGAAAGGTGTTGTTTTTAATAATTGAATGTAAAGTAATGCCAGCCGCTTTCTCGATGTGAATAAAACAAAACACAATCCGCTACTCCCTTAGTTTGATTGTAACATTTTCCACATTTCCTCAACGGGTAAAAAACCGCCTTCAATTTTCGAGCGCTCTACCAGTAAAGTTGCCAGATGCACCTCGAATAGTTCGGCGACGGGAATCAAAGGTGCCGTTCCTCTTTCAATGCTCTCCAGAAACAGCTTTAATTCGTTAAAATGCCCTTTATCCTGTTTCAAACCACTTTCTTTCAGGGATGAACCAAAGCTGCTGAGTTTTTTAAAATTGTCAATCTGAAAAACTCTTTGTGAGCTAAATACTTCCACCCTTTCCTTGGGGAAACGCGGATGCCCATTAGCCAGGTAGTTTATGGAGGCCTGGGAGCCATCGGCAAAGCTTAACAAAATCATGGTTTTGTCTTCATCGGTTTCGGAATGTCCCCGGGTAGAAAGAGCCGCAACCCCTGTAATGGGAGCGCCGACCAGGTAACGAGCCAGATCGATAAAATGGCAGCCTTCGCCTACAATGCGCCCACCCCCCATTACCGGATCATGCACCCAGTGGTCTTTAGGAATATGTCCCGCATTCACCGTAATGATGATTGAAATGGGATCGCCTCGTTCTTCCAGAGCTTTTTTCAATTTCAGGGTAAAAGGTGAAAAACGGCGGTTAAAACCAACCATCACATGTAAGTCCGGATGTTCTTGCACCGCCCGGTAAACCTCTTTCAATTGTTCAAAGGTTACAGCCAGTGGTTTTTCCACAAAAACATGCTTGTTGTGTTGTAAAGCCTGAACCACCAATTTTGCATGTGAATCGTGACGGGTACTAATGAAAACCGTATTAATATCTGGTGATTGGAAAATAAGATTTCGCTCCGAGGTAGCCTGCGGGATGCCAAATTTTTTAGCCGCCACGCTGGCACTTAAACCATCCGATGAAGCGACCATTTTAACGGGCGCATTTAGTTTCTTCAAATTGGGTAATAATGTGGATTTAGCAAAATTGCCCACTCCGATAAAACCTATGCTCAATTTTTCAACTTTTTGTTTCGCTTTTTCCGGAAATCCGTGCAAAGTGACCAGTGCTTCCGTTCGGGGTTTTCCCGGATATTCCAGAATAATGCCAATGGGATTTTCTTTTTCGATGATCTGGTAGGCTTCAACAGCTTTCTCAAAGGGGAAACGATGGGTAATTAGCTTATCCACAGCAATCTTTTTTTGCTCCAGTAAAAAGAGGAAAGCCTCCATGTTGCGTTTTGCCGTCCAGCGCACATAAGGTAAAGGATAATCGTACCCACTCTCGTACCGGGCATCATAACGGCCTGGTCCATAGGCGCTACTTACCTGGAAGGACAACTCTTTTTCGTAGAATAGATTACGCGGCACAGTAATGGGAATAACCCCAATCAAAACAATCCGTCCCCGTTTGCGCGACATCAGGGCGCATTGACTTAATAACTCGTCTGAAGAGGTAGAGGCTGTGATAATCACCGCATCGGCACCCACTCCATTGGTTTTTCCCAGTACAAACTCAATGTTTTCCTGGGCTGTTTTAGATTGGGCAGCTTCAATACCGAAGGTTCTGGCAAAATCTACTTTTTCTTCGATTACATCAAAAGCCAGCACCCGACAACCATTCGCCTGTAAAATTTGAGCTGTGAGTTGACCTAATAATCCCAGCCCCACTACTACAACCGTTTCGCCAATGGTGGGATTGGTTAAACGTACACCTTCCAGGCAAATGGAACCAACCACTGTAAACGAAGCTTCCTCGTCGTTTACTGAATCAGGAATAGCAGCGGCCAGCGTCCAGGGCACACGCACCATTTCGGCATGCGGACCGTTGGACACCACACGCTGCCCCACTTCAAATTCATCTACCAGGTTACCTTTCTCCACCACCACCCCCACATTGGAGTAGCCAAGAGGAGTTGGTTCGTTTAGTTTATTCCACACTGCCTGGGCAGTGGTGATTAATCCTTCGGTCTTTATTTTATTCAGCACCTGTTTTACTCGCTCGGGCTGTTGCTTGGCTTTGGCGAGATAGGAAGCCTTACCAAAATCGAGCAGCATCTTCTCCGTACCCACCGAAATCAAGCTTCTGCGGGTTTCGATAACCAGACTATAAGGCGAGGGTTTGGGTAGAGGTGCCTCGATTAATTGCAGTTCTCCACTTCTGAAATACTGAATGAGTTGTTTCATGTAATATTCCTCTGACTAATTTTTAAAAAGTAAAATCACATTAAATGTTTAACCATACTTTTTACATTCAGCTTCGGTATTCTTTTAATTTTAATCCTTTTCCTGCCCCAATTTTAGTAACTGTTCCTGGCAAACAGCCTGATACAATGCATCGTACTTTTTTAAAATTTGTGTAAAAGAATAAAAAGCCGCAATCTTCTTTCTATTTTTATCTCCCATTTCTCTGCGTAAATCTTCATTTCTGTAAAGAATCAGAAGTTTTTGGGTTAATCCTTCAATATCACCAATTTCAAACAAAAAACCATTTTCTCCATCAAACAGGTATTCTGGAATGGCTCCTTGCCTGGTAGAAATTACTGGGAGACCGGCAGCCATAGCCTCCAGATTTACGATGCCAAAACTGTCGTGCCTGGAAGGCAAAACAAAGATGTCAGATTGTTTCAATATTTTAATTTTTTCTACACCAATTTTTAACCCATGAAAAGTAACATAAGGTAAAATCCCAATTTTTTCATAATAGGCTTTAACCGCTGACAACTCGCCTGGATCTTCTTCACGACCAACCATTTCCAGACTAATATTTTTGATCTTATATTCATCCACTAATTTTTTAATTGCATCGCCAAGCTCATAACAACCTTTGCGCTGACCGATCAAGCCAATAAAGACAATCCGAATCTTTCCATCATTCAAGAGTTCAGCCTTTACAGAATTGTACAATTTAGTATCAACTCCATGAGGAATGATGACAAACGGGTAATTTCCTATCATTTCACGGAGAAATTTCCTAAACGTATTGGAAAGAACAATAATTGCATTAGTTAAATTAAATACCTTTTTAACAATTTTTCTAAAAAACGATTTTTTCTTCAATAAATATTCAAATTTTGACCCATGCAGATGTAAAATGATTTTAGTTGACGAGAATGTCTTGGTTAGTAAAATCAGAAATCCTTTTTCAAGAAAGCTAGCCGCGTTTGAACTATGAATGTGTATGAGATCGGGATGCTGGCGAAAAAGAATACTGATGAGTTTCAGAACAAATTTAATCGTTAAAACAAACCTGAAAATACGCCTTTCATGAAAGAATTCCGGGATAGTCGTATCTAATACAATAAAGTCATATTTTTCTTTAAGTGCAGAGTTTAATATCATATTAGTAACGTATTGCACACCTCCGATGCGTTGTTCGCCATAGGGTCCTATGCTCAATATTTTAATTTTTTTATTCATTGACCAATTTCACTGATATTTCAATATTTCGGTTTAAAAAATTAACGAATTTAAAACCGGCCACAAATAAAATAAATAGCACAGACATTTGATACGTAGATACCATGGTGAAATATTGACCGAAAAAAGATAATAAGCCCATTGTTAAAAAAAACAAATTAAAAAAAATGAAATAAGGCGAATATCTACTTAAACTTCTCAAATAAAAAAAATACGTAGCAATTGAATATATTATAATCATAAAAACTGTAAAAGGGATGCCACCAATTAAAAAATATACACCATATGCTGTTCCAACATTTGAATATAAACCCGGTGCAGTTTGTTGAAACCCTAAATCAATAAGCGGGATTGCATTATATCTAAGAGAGTTACCCGTTATAACAAACCATATATTAAAAAAAACAACCAAAATCGTCCAATCAGGTTTTACAGCAGGATGATTCAACCAATTGTTAAGTATCATAGGACCGGTAACAAGATAATTCAATGTTTGCTTAAGAAAAAACTCCCAAACATCAGTACGAAAAACATCGAATGTTCCCCAGGCAAGCGTTAAAGCAAACCAAAAAATATTCATAATTAAAAATAAAGCAAGTGCAGCACCAGCTAATATTAAAATTTGTTTTTTGATTGATTTTTCTAAATTATAGAAAAGAAATGAAATAAAAATAACAAACATAATATGATATTTAACCTGAATTGAAGCAATAGCTAATCCGAGAACAAACAAAGTTAAAAAAGTTAATTTTTTAAATCTCACCTTTCGATAAATAAAAACAAGTAAAATAAATACTACTTTGCCCACTTGCACCAGATGCGCGACCAAACCTACAATCATTTCTTTTTCATAATCTTCGTTTCCAAAAAAAGCAAAACCACCATGTTGATGGAAAAGAGCAAGCATTTTACGAAAAGTAAACAAGGAAATAAACCAGGCTATACCGATTAAAAAAATATCAAATTTGTAAAATTCATCTGCAAATTTTAAATAAAATGGTGATTGTTCTTGTTTTTTAGTTTTCATTAATTTAACCATAACCAGACCAACAACCCATAT
>JALXCH010000063.1 GCA_026991005.1 Calditrichia bacterium
AGGAGGATAAAAAAGTGTCTATCATATCTTTGGTGGAACGAAAAGGATATGAGAAAGGGAAAAAGGAAGGTATTCAGTTAGGTATCCAGCAGGGTATCCAACAGGGTATTCAGCAAGGTATTCAGCAGGGTTTGCAAAAAGGAAAACTGGAAGGTAAGCAAGAAATACTTCGGAAAGTAATTGTGGATATATTGGAGTTGAAATTTCAGCAAATAGGAGAAGAGACTCGAAAAGCAATTCAAAAGATTAAATCGGTAGAAAAACTGGAAAGTCTGCTGGAAACAGCCAAAATGGCAAAGTCGCTGGAAGAGTTTACTGAAAAAATAAATTAAGTGGAAAAACGACCATAAAAATAAAGCATTAGATAGAGAAAGATTTTAATATTGAAAGTCATTGCATCGTTCCTTTTTTCCCTTCGGAAATGGTACTCTGGTGGCTGTGTATTTCCACGGGATATCCAATGTTTTCCGAACTGTACACCTGAGGAAATAACTTCTTATTTAAACATTAAAGACCTCTTTACCCGAAAAATTTATGGTTCCAGCCTGTCAGCTCTCCCACATAATTTTTAAATTGCAAAGAGTATCGTTAAAATTACTATTTAAAATGAAACATCCTATATTTTTACCGATATCTAAACTGCGCAGGAGGCGATGAGAATAGATGTCCTCACCATAGGAATGGCTACCTGGGATTTAACTTTTCTGGTTTCCCGGCATCCTGGTGCCAACGAGAAGATGTTTGCCCGGCAACTGGTTGAGAGTGGAGGCGGTCCTGCCGCCACCGCGGCTTTTACCTCAGCCTGGCTGGGGGTGCGCTCCGCTTTTATCGGATACCTGGGGAAGGATGCTTTTGGCGAAAAGCATCTTAAGGAGTTGCATACGGTGGGAGTCAATACAGACTATATTTTGCGTCGGGATGCACCCACACCACTTTCGGTATGTCTGGTGAAACCGGATGGCCTGCGTACAGTGGTGAGTTATCCCGAGCCGGTTCCCACCCCTCCACCGGCACAACTAAAATTTCCTTCCCTACCTCCAGCGGTTTTGCTGTTAGATGGTCGGGAGCTTGAAATTTCCCGCCAGGCCATCGCCCGGTTCAAACCGCATTCTGTTCCGGTAATTCTGGATGCCGGTTCCGTGCACACCGGAACCCGGGAATTGCTTTCCCATACGGATTATCTGATCTGCTCCGAGAAGTTTGCCCGGCAGTACACGGGGGAATCCCGACTCCATCGCGCTCTTCAGAAACTTGCCCGGATTTCTCCGGTGGTAGTCATAACCCGGGGCGAAGCAGGGCTTTTGTGGCAACAGGGCGATGCTGCCGGGGAACTGCCTGCTTACCCGGTACACGCCGTGGATACCACCGCCGCCGGAGATGTTTTCCATGGTGCCTTTGCTGCCGGACTGGCGATGGGGAAGCCTTTACCCGAGAATTTACGGTTCGCCAGCGCTGCTGCTGCTCTGGCCTGTACCGGACTCGGCAGCCGCTCTCGTATACCTACACGACAACAGGTAGAGGAGCTGATGAATTCTCACCAACTTGAGTAATGGAAA
The DNA here is from genome assembly GCA_026991005.1 of Calditrichia bacterium. Next base: position 1,557 of record JALXCH010000063.1, read on the forward strand.
CATCTTTCCTTTAAAAATTCCTTGCACAACTCGAAAAATTTTCCGTAATATTATCAGGTAAATCCATACGAACGGTTTCTTGTTGAAAACGGTAATTGCCGATATATTTTATTCCGCACCTGTTCAAATTTCCTTTAAGCGCAAGAAGAGAGTACCATTACAGAAAGAAAAAGAAGCAAATGTTCGAGAATAGAGAAATGCTAAATTCCATTGCAGAAGTCAAAGAGATTGTGCGCAAAGCAGCAGCACTAGCAGCCCGGTGGCAGCAACGTTTCGACTTTACCCGGCGCCAGTTAAAAGCGGATGGAACCGTCCTCACCGAAATTGATCAGGAAATTGATGAGCTTCTCTATCGCCACCTTCGGCAGGCATATCCCGATGCCAATATCCTCACCGAAGAAATAACACGGGAATTCGACCCCTACCGTTCTTACACCTTTGCTGTGGATCCCATTGACGGAACCGATGTGTTTAGCCAGGGAATGCCCGGATGGAGTATCTCGGTGGGTTTGCTGGATTCCCATTGGCATCCCGTTGCCGGAGTGGTGTACTCTCCCCGCTGGGATGCGCTATTCTTTAAAGATGTGGAAGGAAGCGCTTACTACAACGAGCAGGAAATATCTCCACCTCCCGTGCGCCCCATCGACTCCAACACCTCCCTTCTGGTTTATTCCCATGTACATCATGATCTGGACATCCAGCGCTATCCCGGAAAGATTCGCAACTTTGGGAGCACAGCTCTGCACATGTGTTTCCCCTTAATTTACCCCGGGGTGTGTGGAGCACTTTTACGCCGGGTGCACATCTGGGATCTGGCGGGCGCCCATGCCATCCTTAATGCTGCTGGTTTTAGCCTGGAATATCTGGATGGCTCGGCAGTGGAGTATTCCCGGCTGGTGGATGGCAGCTCTACTCCGGATTTTCTCCTCGCCGCCCCTCCCGAGGCCATGCATTCCATCCGCCAGTTTATTTCCCGAATTTCATAAGAAAGAGCTTTTTCACTTTTTTATGGAAAAGGGTGGGAACAACCAATGTACTTTACGGAACAACAGCGGAAAGCCCTCTGGTTTGTGGTGGTGGTTTTTGCTCTGGCGGTAGGCTGGCAATACGTGCAACATTTCTTCTTTCCGCCTCCACCTACCGACTTTTCCGCTTTCGAAAAGGAATTTTACCGGAAACGGGACAGCTTGCGGCAACGTTTCGCCGAAACGACCCTGGATACCCTTTCCCGGCCTCTTAAAAGTACCAAAGCGTTATCTGCCGGAGAAGATGCACCAATCAACATTAACACTGCCAGCGCCGAAGAACTGGAAACCCTGCCGCGCATTGGCCCTAAAATAGCGCAAAGAATTATTCGCTACCGTACCCGGCACGGCCCTTTTCGCCGCAAAGAAGACTTGATGAAAGTCAAAGGTATCGGTAAAAAGACTCTGGATAAATTGCAGGATTTGATTACCGTAGGGAAGAACCAGGAATAAAAACGACGAACCCTCATTGAAAAAAACGAAACAAGTAACAAAATCCCAGGGCTCCGGTAGCGGAAGATGGATAAAACAGGTGGAGAAATTGAAAAATTTTACTCAAATTCATTCCATTAAAGAGCTCACCAGAAATTCTTACAGAATTGCAACCTGCATGAATAAACTCCGTTTTACCGGGTAAAACTACGTGTGTGGAAACAAAGGTCGAGGAAACATTGCAAACGGATGAAGAACTGATTCGTGCTTCGCAGCAGGGTTCCCAGGAGGCGTTTAAACAATTGGTACAGCGGTATTACCAGCATGCTTATGCCATGGCTTTTTACTGGACGCACAACCGGGAAGTGGCGCTGGATATCTCTCAGGAAAGTTTCGTGCGGGTGTACCGCCATCTTCGGAAGTTTGATTTCAATCGTTCTTTCAAAACCTGGTTATTTACCATTGTAAAGCGGCTGGCACTGAATTATCTGGAGCGCCACCGGCGGCGCTGGACGGTTTTTAGCGATTATTTTTCCGGGAACCGTTCCCACAAAATCCCGGAAGCTCCGGCGGACGAGCGCTTTGCCCATCGGGAATTGCAGCAGCAGGTCTGGGAAGCCCTTCGCCAACTGGAAGATAAAGACCGAGACATCATTCTTCTTAAAGATTTTGAAGATTTCTCCTACAAAGAAATAAGCGAAGCGCTGGGCATCCCGGTGGGCACGGTGATGTCCCGACTATTCCATGCTCGAAAAAAATTAGCTAAAATAATTGAGGAATTGAATCGTGTCCCTGAATAACCACCAATGTGCAGCATATAAACCGTTGCTGGTGCGCTATGTGGATGGGGAGCTCACCCCAGCCGAAAAGGAAAAACTGGAGGCGCACCTGAAACAGTGTCCGGAATGCCGGGCAGACCTGCAAAACCTCGAAAAATGGAAGGAGGTGAACCAGGAAATGAAATCGAAATTATTACCGGATATGGCCTGGGAGGAGTACTGGCAGCATATTTACAACCGTCTGGAACGGGGTGTCGCCTGGATTCTGATTTCCCTGGGAGCAATTATCATCCTGGGATACGCGGTGCTGGACTTTGTGCAGAGCGTGCTCCGCTCGGCCGAACTTACTTCACTGGAAAAATGGGGTATCCTTTTGCTCTCCCTGGGGTTTGTGGTGCTTTTCATTTCGGTACTGCGGGAGAAGTTAATGGTACGCCGACACGACAAATACAGGAGGATTGTGCGATGATTGTAACAACCACCGAAAGCATTCCAGGAAAACGAGTGGTCAAAGTGCTGGGAATTGCCAAAGGAAATACCATTCGGGCCCGCAATATTGTCCGAGATATTCTGGCGCTATTCAAAAACATTGTAGGTGGCGAAATTGAAGAGTACACCAAACTCATTGCCGAATCCCGCGAGCAAGCCATCGACCGGATGATTGCCGATGCCGAGGCCAAGGGCGCTAATGCCATCATCAATGTTCGCTTTACCACCAGCTACATCATGCAAAGTGCTTCAGAGATTCTGGCCTACGGTACGGCGGTAATTGTAGAATAATTTTGAGGATTCGAGTGGAAAAGGGGAATTTTTCCCCGAATAGCAAGTCCAGAAAAGATGCAGGAAAGTTTCTCTTTAACAACCTTGCTAAACAAGGGAATACTTCAGTTCCGAGGGATGGGAGGAAGGTTTATTAGAATTTTCAAATAAAAGAGTGATAGGGTGGTGAGGAATGCTCCAGCCTCCATTGAAATTTTTGCTTCGGGTAAATCGAATAAGCAGCGTAAATAAATGTTGAATTGACACAAAGAAGTAGAAACAATGCACACTTTTAAAACATACTTTTACGGAAATAAACAGAAAAGTTTACTCAATGTCACTATCGTACGGTAAAATGAAACTTTTTCCTCCTCCTTACCCGTATATAGGCAGTAAACGAAAGACCGGTTAATCGAGCACTAATTCAAATACGGTTTAACAACATAACCAGACCTAAGCCAATGGAATTGCCAATTCATCATCCATTCTCACTTAAAAATTGCTTGCTTCAAATTGGAAAACAGGTATTTCCCCCATATTTATTGATTTCGACACCACCTGCGTTCGTTTCTCCTTGTTTGCGTAAGTCTTTATTTTCCCACCCAACTGTAACCAAACGCGCTTCCCCGGATAGGGCTACCCGACAGCTTAAAACTTTTTTATTTTACACAGAGGCGTTTTTTAGAGAAAATAAAAAATTGTTGGAGGCTTTATGAAAAGTGTTTTTTTGGGGTACGTAATCTGGATTTTGTTCATAATGGCTTTCTCTGCTTCTGCCCAACCAATTCCCGATTATTACCAGCGCTACTCGTTTTTATGGGCACCTTCTTCTGCTTATGAATACGGACTGGTGGGATTTGCCAATCCGGCGAACCTGCACTTTGTAAACAAATTTGAAGCACAGGTGTACTGGCGCAGTGCCGGGCAGAATTCGGATCAGCCGAGGGATTGGGGTATTTTCACCGGAACGCCCGGGCTGGGGTTTGGGATGCTTCGCCAGCACCCCGGGGAAGGTTCCGTTACCGATTACAAAATTTCCACCGCATTTGGTAAAAAATCCCTGGCACTGGGTTTGGCTTATGGCTGGTCTTCGGGAGCAACCTGGGATGCGATGCGGGAAAAATTGGTTACGGTGGGAAGTGTGATTCGCCCCTTCTCTCATTTATCTCTGGGATTGGTGGCACATTTTTCCTTACAATCCGGTGCACGCGAGGGTGTGGCCGAAATTGGCCTCCGCCCACTGGGAACTCCCCTGCTCACTTTATTTGCAGACGGAGCAATGCAAAACGGCACGGTTCTGGCCGATGCACCTTGGAGTGCCGGGGTAAGCCTTCAACCCATCAAAGGCGTCTCGGTGGTGGGACGTTATTTTAGTGACAAAGCGTTTACTGTGGGTTTCACCTTCCAGCTGGGAGGCGCCGGAGTGGCTTCCCTGGGAAGCTGGGATAGCAATGGAGATTACGCCGCCACTACTTACATGGTACGTACCGGTGGCTGCCAGCCCAGCTTCTTCTCCACTATGTTCCGTAAAAATAAATTGTATGTGCCGATGGATTTAAAAGGTCGGGTGGCTTATCTGGATTATCGTTTTTCCGAGAAAGGTGTTCATCGTTTTTACCGGATTCTGGCAAATATTCAAGCAGCAAAGCGTGATCCCCGGGTGCACGCCATTGCTCTCAATCTTTCCCGGACTCGCATCACCCCGGAAAATGCGTGGGAAATCCGGGAAGCGTTAAAGGACTTCCGGCAGAGCGGTAAAAAGGTGGTGGTATTTCTGGATAATGCTGGGATGACCCTTTATCATCTGGCGAGTGTGGCGGACAAAATAGTAATGGATCCTGAGGGAAGCCTGATGCTCCCCGGTTACATTATGGGACGTACTTATTTAAAGGGAACTTTAGAGAAATTAGGGCTGGGATTCGAGGAATGGCGTTTCTTCAAGTACAAATCAGCGGCAGAGGCATTGAGTCGGGAAAACATGTCCGATGCCGATCGGGAACAACGTCAGGCGTATCTGGATGATTGGTACGAATTAGTTCGGGCCGATGTTTGTGAAGCAAGGAGTATTTCTCCCCAGAAGTTCGATGACATGATAGACAACCACGTATATTTTATGTCGCCAGAAGCCATAGAAGCCGGTTTGGTGGACACCCTAGGGCGCTGGTCGCAGCGGGAAGACCTGCTAAAGGCGCTTACCGGCCGCGAGCTGGAGAAAGTGTCAACCTCCCATTTGCTGGATAATGCCGTAACCACCCAACAGTGGGGAGAGTTGCCTCGCATTGCCATCGTGTACGCTCTGGGCGTGTGCGATGTGGACAAAGGCATTCGCGCCCGCTGGCTGGAGAAGAAGTTCTTAAAGCTGGCGAAAGATAAGTCGGTGAAAGCGGTGGTATTTCGGGTGGATTCCCCGGGCGGGGACGGAATGGCCAGCGACATGGTTGCCGAAGCGTTGAAAAAATGCAGCGAGAAAAAACCGGTAATTATCAGCCAGGGGCAGGTGGCGGCTTCCGGTGGTTACTGGATTTCCATGTACGGAGACGAGATTGTAGCCGGTCCCAATACCATTACCGGTTCTATCGGCGTGATTGGCGGATGGTTGTACGATAAAGGCATCAGCCAGAAAATGGGAATGACTTCGGACTTTGTGAAGCGGGGTAAACATGCCGACATGGGATTTGGGGTCACCTTGCCCTTTTTGGGACTCACTATTCCGGCACGTAACCTTACTGAAGAAGAATATCATAAAATGGAACATTACATCAAGGCATTTTACGATATTTTTGTGAAAAAAGTGGCTCAGGGACGCGGTCTATCCGTAGAGAGAGTCCGCCAGATTGCCGAGGGACGCATTTATTCTGGGTTGGATGGCCAGCAGGTAAAACTGGTGGATGAAATTGGAGGATTGCTCACTGCTATCGCCATTGCCCGACAAAAAGCCGGGATACCCCTGGACAAAGAGGTTAGCATTGTGGAATATCCCCGCTACAAAGGATTTTTCCCCAATCCCCTAAAAGGCGTTTCGGCGCAGATGAACCCTCAAGAGGAAATCATCCTGGAATATTTGCGTATGTTGAGCGAACATCCCGGAAAACCTTTGCCCATGCTGCCTCCGGGCAGTTACCCGGTGCTGGAGCAGTAAACTTTTTCCTCACAAGGCCGGATACTTTCTCCGGCCTTTTTTATTAACCGGGTAAACTCACTCCCTTTTAAAATCGGAAGTTAAGCAAGTTAAGCATCCCAACAAAATTCCAAATCGGTGCGCAAGCTAAACACAAGCTAAAGCTTGCGGCTACCGTAAGGCAAGCATGCAGGTACCGTGCGGTTGCAGTTTTGTGGAGAGCAACAAAACAAAAAACCGGAACACCTACAGGTATCCCGGCTTTTGATTTATTAGGATAAAAAAAACCTGAAAGAAATCAGGCTTCATCTTCAATGAGCTGATATTCGTGCTCCAGTGTGATGTTGGCACGGCGAATCATTTCCGAAACGGAGCAGTACTTATTTTGCGAAAGATCGATGGCTTTCTTAATTTTATCCCGGTATTGGTCCAGATTCTTCCCGTAAATCTTGTACACTAGCTTTATATAAGTGTACACTTTAGGATGTTCCGGAGCCCGTTCGGAATCCACCGTTACTTCCATCGTGCGATATTTTACCCGCATCTTATCCAGAAGGGAGATTACATCCATGCCGGTGCACCCGGCCAGACTGATGAGAAACAGTTCCATGGGGCGCGTACCTGCTTCGGAACCCTTGAACTTCTCCGGGCCATCCATAGGCACCCAGTGGCGACTCTCGCCACGTCCCACCATGGTCAGGCCATCTACTTGCTTCACGACAATTTCACTCATAAAACCCATCCTCAATTGTTATTCATTTAATAATTGTACAATTTCGTTCTCGAAATAATCGACAGGGCGATACCCAACCACCCGATCGACCACTTCGCCGTTTTTATTCACTATAAACGTGGTGGGAATGCTCCGAATACCCCCGTAACGCATCACCACATTCTGATCTCCCAGCACCACTGTATAATTCACTCCATATTGTTCCATAAAGGGAATCACCGCATTCCATCCATCACGGTCCAGAGAAATACCGATTATTTCCAACCCATCATCTTTATATTTTTCATAGAGTTGTACGAACCCGGGTATCTCCATACGGCAGGGGCCACACCAGGTTGCCCAGAAATCCAGAATAATTACTTTACCGAAATGGTCGCTTAACCGTACTGTATTTCCATCTTTATCGTACAACACAAAATCGGGAGCTTTGGGACCCTGGGCAGTTCGGCTCTCCGCATTAGCTCTCGAAACGGCCTGAGAACTCTTCGTTTTTTTCTGCTCGGTAGTTTTGCCGTTGGATTTTCCACAAGCCAGAAATCCCATAGCCCCAATTAACAAACCAACTAAAATATAGCTTACAACTCGTTTCATCTATTCCTCCAAAAACAATTAATTATCCGGATAAACCCGTTTGTAACCTTCTAAAATGCGCTGAATAAAATGGGGTTCCGGTAAAGCACCTTCAATAGCATATTCTTCACCAACCATAGTCCGGGGAACTCCCTGTACGTTATAGCGCATAGCCAGATGCGGAAATTCGGTGGCTTCCACCATATCCGCCGTAATATTATCATTAATGAATGCTAATTGATGGCAAAAATGTACGGCGCTGGGACAATAGGGACAGGTGGGTGTGACGTACACCTGCAAATGAAGCGGTTTGGTAATCTGTGCCGCCAGTTTTTTGGTTTCTTCGCTTAAACCGGATTCGCCACGAGCAACCATCTGAATATCTTCCAGCAACGAACTAAATTCGTACCCGGAAGGAATTCCGTAATAGCGGATTCCGTAGTCTTTATCTTCCGTCATAATTACCGTTGCCGGAATTTTATCCACTTTGTATTTCTGGGTTTGTTCTTTATCATTCAAAAAATTGTACACTTCCAGAATTACTTTTCCATCGCTTAAATCCCGCAGCTCTTCCAGCAACTGATGGGTCTCCCGGCAGTACTGGCATTCCATTTCCTGGGTGAAATACACCAGTTTCACCTTTCGGGGCATGGCAGATAGAATCTCATTCACCGCTTTGGCATCTTCTCCAGTAATAAAAGGCATAAGTTATTCCTCCTTCTTTAACATATTGGTTTACTTTCCATTAACTACCCCTAATAGATGTGGTGTAGCTGCAAAAGTTACATGAACTTTAAATTGAATCTTTTCCCATCAGGTTTTGAACACCCGAGAAAATTCCCTGAAAAAAATTTCCTTCAGAATCTATTTCTTTAAACTCCGGTTGTATCTGCGCCCGGGAAATGGTATTTTATTATAGAAAAAATGAAAGCTATGGCTATGCCGACATTTGGAATCATTGCCCATCCTGGTAAACAATTGTTTCGCGAGGCTTTTCCTTCTATACTAAAGCTTATTAAAAAAAGTGAGGTTCCCTTAATTTGTGCGAATAATATTCTGAAAGAGCCTCCGCCGGAGTATCCCGAATGCCAGTTAATGCCCGAAGATGAGATTCCCGGCCAATGCGACCTTATTTTTACTTTTGGTGGAGACGGCACTATGCTACGTACCATCCATAAAGTTAAATTTCATCAGACTCCGGTGCTGGGAGTTAATGTTGGGGGATTAGGATTTTTAACCGAGATTCCCCTGGAGAATTTTGAAGAAATGTACCGCATGATTCTGGAAGGGAAATACCACATCGAGAATCGCATGATGCTGGAAGGCCATCTGAAAGGGGATTCCGAACCAATTTACGCTTTGAATGAAATTACTGTGGAAAAAGGAGCTTCTACCCGGGTAATTGAATTACAAACCCACATTAACGGACGGTATTTTAATGACTACGTAGCAGATGGGCTCATCGTTTCTACCCCCACTGGTTCTACCGGCTACTCCCTTTCCTCTAACGGTCCCATTGTGGTGCCCACCAGTCGCTGCATCATTTTAAATCCCATCTGTCCCCACTCGCTCACCAATCGGCCTGTGATTGTACCGGACGAATCGCAGGTGTGCATGCGTATTTACACTGAGAAGCCGGTAGCCATGCTGGCAGCCGATAGCTTGGATGTACGGGATATTCCCAACCGTAGCGAACTAACCATTCGCAAAGCACCTTTTGTCGCTCGGTTGGTAAAACACCCAGACAGCGACTATTTTGCCCTGCTCCGTAACAAATTGGGCTGGGGAGCTGATTTTAGAGATAAACTCCGTTGGTCTCATAATCGGTGATTCCCATGGTTGCGCTTGTCCTATCTTTTCTGGCATTAAGTATGTATTTTTATTTCGTATTTTTTATTCACCGGGGAATTCAAGTTGTTGTTCTCAATCAACCTACGGAAGAAGTGCCGCCGCTTACCCAATTTTCCATTGTCATTGCCGCCCACAACGAGGAAGAAAAAATTGGTGCTACCATCGCTTCGCTGGTAAACCAAAATTATTCCAGAGATAGGTACGAAATTATTCTTGCGGCCGATCGTTGCGAGGACGCCACGGTGACCCAAGCCAGAGCAGCAGCCGGAGATTTCCCAAATTTAACAATTCTGGAAATCAAAGAGACACCCCCCGGTTATTCCCCTAAAAAATTTGCCCTGCAAGAAGCAATTTCCCGCAGTCAATTTTCTTACATAGTGGCCATGGATGCCGATTGTGTGGCAGCGCCCGACTATCTGATAACGCTTAATACTTATTTTGCCCTGGGCGCAAACGTGGTATTGAATATTCCTAAAGTACGGGTCCATAAAAAATGGCTTCACTTCTATTTATTGTCGGAGCGGCTTCTCACCTGGGGTATTGCTACCGCTGCTGTTGGTATCAGAAAACCATTTCTGGCCTTTGGAGGAAGCTGGGCATATCCGCGTCAACTTCTGGAAAAGGTTGGTGGTTTTCGTACTATTGCCCATTCCCTCGGTGGAGACGATGATTTGTTGGTATCTCGCATGGCACAAACGGGAGCTAATATCCGGATATGTCTTAATCCCCGGGGTTGGGTTACCACCGACCTGCCCTCTACCTGGCGAGCATTTTTCCGCCAGCGGCGAAGACATCATTCTGTAGGTAAATTTTACCCTCCGGAAGTTAAAATGGGCTATCTGCTCTTTCACTTAAGTAACCTTTTGCTCTGGGCTCTTCCCTTCTTTCAACCCCTTAGCCTACTGCCATTAAGCGTGAAATTCCTGGCGGACTATTTTACCCTTACCTTCCTGGCTCAGGTGTTTCGGGAAACGCTTCCCCTGCGTTCTTTTCTGATTTTTGAACCCGGGTACCTGTTGCACCACCTGCTGATTGCTCCCACTGCTTTTCTGGGCAAAATTTCCTGGAAATAAACAATAACATACAGCTTCACTAAATCGCACCACTGTGCTTTACATCAACCCCCAGGAACGGTACATTTAGTTAATTTCCTTCTGCATTCAAAGAAAGCGTTGGGAACAGCATTTGTGTTGTTCGGTAAAAAAATAAGTTTCGGAACTTTCTTACTTTTGATATATTTAGCAATGGGGAATATGAGGAAGGTATTTTAAAATAATAAACGGGAAAAAAATATCACAATGTATTTTCCTGATTTTTATTGAGAATATCGAGTGCAAAATTGGGAAGTAAAATAAAAACTAATGTAGGAATTTCTAAGTTTCTTCTTTGAATAAAATGTAGAAAACTTTTCGGTGTTACGAGGAAAATTCAGGTTGAATTACTATCTTGTGGCGTCAATCACATTTTTTTGCTGTTTTTTTCCTACTCTTTATTGCAGTTCGGATTCACGAAATTTTTGTTTTTTAGAATGGAGAAAATAAAATCTGGAGACTTTTTCTATGAAACGTGTTTTTATTAGCTTGTTTGTGCTAATTTTTCTGAGTTTTCCCATGCACCTCCCTGCGCAAAATTTACCCATCTCTGTGGATCTCCATCTATTTAATCCTCAGGCTCAGGTGTTTTACATTGGGGATTTGGGCTTTACTGGTTTTGGACATGTTCCCAACATTTTTACCATTACTTTGCACAATACAGGAACTCGTTCCTATCGAGTGCAGGTCCGTTTTTATATGCGATTGAACCAGGCCACCATCGTGGATGCTTATTCCAATGAATTTGATTTACCTCCCGGTACCTATACTTTCAACAGTAGTGAACTGAATACAGGGAGCGTTGTTATTGGGGGAAATGTGGTGGAAATTCAAAATTACACGATTTCTTTCGATCAGATTGAGAATCTCGAGAATCAGATTCTTAGCACAGGTCGGTTACCTGCAGGACAATACGAATTTATGGTGGAAATTATTCCTTTCGATGAGAACGGCACGCCCCTTCCTGCAATTCCCGATCCCAATCCTGCCGATAACATCATGACCATCACCAATCCGACCACTCTGGAACCATTGTATCCCGGCACGCGTGTTTCTAGCCACACCCTTCTGGAAGTCCCCACACCTTATCCGTATTTTATGTGGCAATCCGATGCTTACCTGTTCAATCTATTCGTTTATGAGAAATATCCCAGCGACGAATCCATTCAGGATGTACTCTCACACGATCCGGTATTACACGTCGAAAGGTATCCTAATCAGATTTTCCAGTATCCTACCGATCCCTCCCCTCAGGAGTATTTCGACTCCAATGGAAATAAAGTGGGGCAGAGTGTGGTGATTCGGATGTTAGAGCCGGGAAAAACGTATTATTGGTATGTGCAGGCAATTATATTTACTGGCTCGGGTGAGCAGATACTGGATAGCGATGTGTATCAATTCCGGGTAGCAGAGAGCGACCAGTCTTCTGTGAACGCTCAAATGATTCTGAATTATCTGCGACAGATTTTGGGCGAACGCTACGAATCTGTGATGCAACTACTGAGCAATTTTACTCCCACAGGAAACATCTTATTGAATGGCACACCGGTGGAAACGGATGTTTTACTGGATTTAATAAATAAACTCAATCAAAACAAAGCAACCATAGAAAATGTATTTGTGGAATAATCCAGCGAGGTAGATATGGTGACTAGAAAATTTCTGTTTATTATATTTTTTATCCTTTTCTACACGGCACAAATGTGGGCCGAGGCTCCGGTGGCAGTCATTATAAAAAGCCGGGGGAAAGTGTTTTTGTACCACGAAAAAGAGAACAAACCCCGATTAATTAAGAAGGGACAGGTTTTGTACAGTGGAGACAAAATTCGAACTGCCGCAGCCTCCTCCTGTGCCATCAAGTTTATCGACGACAAAAGTTTGCTGCGCATTAAAGAAAGCTCCAGTTGCATCATCGAAGGGAAACGGGTCAACAAAGTCATCAACAAGAATATTGTGGTGGAGGTAGGTAGTTTCTTTGCCAGTTTGTTTAAACAGCGGGGCAAATTTATGGTAACAACACCGACCTCCGTAGCTTCGGTTAAAGGCACTCAGTTTTGGATCATTCAAATGGGGGATGGTCGCACTGTATTTATTGGCATAGAGGGATTGGTCGATTTGGTAAACGATGCGGGCCGGGTTCTTTTACGTTCCGGGCAAACGGCCATTTACACTTCCCGCAATCAGTTACCTGAAATCCGGCTTACCCGGGAAGGGGAAATACCACCACTGGACGATGGCCGCGAAAGTCTGAAATCTCTGGAAATTGAATTCCGTGATGCCAGCGGTCAACAAAAGAAATTGAGAATCGATTATAAAGAACATTAAAAACTTCTGTATATTTACGAAATAAAGAGAAGGGTCTAATTCAAATTCAAATACGGCAGATTAATTGGAGAATTCCATGCTCCTGTTTAAAAAGTTCTGGATGATTTCTTTGGTGCTGCTTTTCCTGTCTAACCTATTTGCCCGGTACGGCGTCGAAATAGAATTCTCCTCCCAGAAACTGGTTGAAAGAAGTCATTCCCTACCTTTGAAGATTTCTGTCTCTAATTTTTCAGGAGTTCCTATCCGCCAGGTGGAAGTGATTTACCGGTTTGCCGGAGAAACGCAGTTCAAAGTACTTCCAATGAAAAATGAAGGTTTTATCTATTATGCCCAAATCGATTTTCCCCCTAACGAATCCGGAATGGTAGAATATTATTTTGGGATTCGCTATGCGGATAAACGGGTGGAACATTACCCCTCTACGGCTCCGGAATTGCGCCTGTTTCGCACTGCCTATAAACAAACTCTGAATTACAGCGATCAGATCGTGATTATCAGCCCGGAGCCCAATGAACAAATTTTCTCGAACGACATTGTGATTACCGCATCTTTTGCCGGTATTGCCGACAAGGTAGATCCTGAAAAAACCCGTTTGTATCTGGATACCTGGGACCTTTCTCGATACTTATCGAAATACACCGATTTTGTTACTTTTGCTCCCAGGAAGGTTCCCCCGGGCAAACATAAAATTCGTCTGGAGCTATACGATGATGCAGGAAATTTGGTTGCCAGCCGGGAATGGTTTTTTACAGCTCTACAAAACCGGGGGATTCAGAAGCTGGAGACAGCCCTTAACATGCAGGGACGTTTATTTGCCGAAGCCCGGCACGAAAACCTACAGGCGGGCGCCTTTCGGCGTGATTACAATCAGGCAGGTTTACAACTGCGCGGAAATTACCAGCAGTTCAAGTTTGGTGGTCGCTTATATTTTAGCAATCAGGAAAAGAGTTTTCGGCAACCGGTAAACCGCTACTCCGGATATGTCCGCATGGATTTTTGGAACAATCGCTATGCGAAACTGGAGTACGGGGATGCCTACCCTACCATGAACCCTTACATTCTGCAAAATATTTTTGTCCGGGGAATTCATGGAGATGTGCATCTTAAATTTTTCAATATGGAAGTGATTTCCGGAAACACCCTGCGAGCCATCGAAGGTAGTGGTAGCATCAATGAATTTGGTAATCCGGTGATTACCCGTCCCGGAACGTTCCGCCGCAATATTCTGGCGATTCGTCCCAGCTTTGGTGATGGACAAAACTTTCAACTGGGCTTCACCTTTTTAAAAGGAATTGACGACACCACCAGTATTCAATTTGGCAAGGAACCAAAAGAAAATGCTGCGGCAGGTGCCGACCTGTACTTCAGTCTGGATCAACAGCGCATTGTTTTCGAAGGAACTGTGAATGCCAGTTCTTTCAACCGCAATATTACCGGTGGTTCCATTCCTTTCGATTCCCTCCTGGCGATGGACCCCAATCTGGATGAATCCTATCGAAAGTATTATGATTTTCAGAAAAAATTTATTACGGTAAACCAGTATCTGATTCTTATTCCTGGCAAAGCCTACTTTGGCCGCCTGCGCTTACGGTATTTCAACAATAATTTGAATTTTACCTACGAATCGGTCGATGAGGATTATCACAGTTTGGGGCAACCTTACCTGTTGCGCGATAATCAGGGATTTCACATCGCCGACAACATTACCCTGTTTCACAATCAGGCATTTCTTACGGTAGGGTATCGAAAATACCACAACAATTTACAAAAAACGAAAAGCGGTACGACAAACATCCAGAGTATCTATGCCAACCTGGCTTACTATCCCTTGAATAATTTGCCAGAAATCCTCATTGGTTTTCACAGTTACCGGCGTAAAAATAATATTCCTTTGGATTCTCTGGAATCCACCATTAATCGCCCTGAGGATAACAAAACCACATCCATTAATTTTTCCACGGGATACCAGTTTGGATTCCTTCATTTGAACCATCACATCGGAATAAATTTATCGAATTACAAACGCAACGATATTTTTAAGTATGCGGAAAGTAATTCCAATAATTTGAATCTCAATCTTAAGACTGATTTTCAATTTCCTTTGCGCACCAATCTGGAATTTGCGATGCAGCAAACCGAAACCGGCAAGGAGAGCAACCGGGCCAGCACCATAAGCATCACCACTTATGGCGCTTCGGTAGAATATACTTTCCGGGAGTTGTTGGCGCACGACCGCCTGGTGCTGCGGGCATTGGCACGTCTGAGTAAAGTGGAAAATATATACCAGATTTCTCAAACCGATGTGAGGTACAATCGCAATTACTTTTCTTTCCGGCTTAATTACTCTGTTTCCCGGTTTGGAAGTTTGGGGCTACTGGCCGATTTAATCAATTACACCGGCGACCGCAATAAACAGGACCGGATTTTCTCGGTGCGCTACGATTTAAATTTTTAAAACAGCAGAATAACCCAAAATCCGATATTTACAACTCCCTAGCTTCGCTGGGAAAAAGGTTTTTTCAGATTTACAAATACAGGTATGAAAAATAAAACCACATACATAACCATCCTCGGTGTCAGTTTTTTAATTTTCCTGGTCATTCTCATGATTCGGCTTTTGCCAGCGGTTCAGGCGCTGGAACTGAAAACCATCGACTGGCGCTTCCACTGGCGCGGAATAGAGAGTGTAGAAGATTCTCCCATCGTTATTGTGAGTATCGACGATCAGTCTTTTCAATCGCTCCCCGATCGCTGGCCCTGGCCGCGCTATTACTATGCCCATGTAATTGAGAATCTCACCCGGGCAGGTGCCAGGGTGATCGGTCTGGACGTGATGCTGGATATTCCAGATCGCTACGGCTACCAGAGCGACCAGAAATTGGCCGAAGCCATCCGTAACTCCGGGAAGGTAGTGCTCACCGGAAAAATTGAAGAGCGCTCCTCCGCCGGTCGATACCGTAATTTCCAATTCGTAGTGAAGCCAATTCCCACCTTCCTGAATGCCGATAGCACCTGGGGGACAATTGCTATTAAAGCAGATATTGATGGAATTTACCGCCGCTACTTTACTGTGCAACCGGCAAACGGCAGGCTGTATCCATCCTTTGGTTTGCAGATCATACGCAAATATCTTAACATTGATCCAGAGGCTCAACCTCAAACCCGGGAGAAAGGGATTTCTCTGGGACCTTTGTTTATCCCTCTGTTTAGTGATGGGCTGATGATGATTAATTACGCTGGTCCGGCTCAAACCTTCCCCTATTATTCGTTTGAATCGGTTATTGATGATGAAGATTTCGCACTAGCCGAAGATGCGGATCTAAATTACTTCTCCACCACGCTGCTACCCGAAGGCGTTTTCAAAGACAAAATTGTACTGATTGGCTCCACCGTCCCGGAACTACACGACAATTTTCCCACCCCTTTCCTGAGTTTTCAGGATTCCCAGGGAAAAATTCAAGAAGCGGAAATGCCCGGTGTGGAAATCCATGCCAACGCCATTCGTACCATGCTTACCGGCCAGTACTTCCGGGAATTTTCCCATACTCTGTACCTCCTCTTCCTTTTCTTAATTATCCTGATTAATTACTTCATTGTTTTTCGGGTTCCCACCATCTGGGGAATCGTTATCACCCTGTTTTTAATTGTTGTTTATAATCTGCTCCAATTTTTTCTGTTTGCCGGGCCCCGCATTATTATGGAGATGGGAGCACCCACCACAGCCATGTTCCTCAGTTTCGTGGCCAGTAACCTGCATCAATACATCATAACTCAGCGCGAAAAGAAGATGATTGTGGGAGCGTTTGCCCGTTTCGTGCCAGAAAAAGTGGTCAAGGAACTGCTTCAGCATCCGGAAAAGCTCAAATTGGGTGGGGAAGAACGCTTCCTGACGGTTCTCTTTATCGATCTGGCAAACTTTACTTCTACTTCAGAGAAGCTCAAACCCGCCGAGCTGGTAAATTTAATCAATTACTACCTTACGGAAATGACAGATATCATCCTGAAATACGACGGGATTATCGACAAGTACGAAGGGGATGCCATCATGGCAGAATTTGGTGCGCCGGTATATTTCGAGGACCACGCACTGAAAGCCTGCCATGCCGCACTGGAGATGCATCGCCGCCTGAAGAAACTTGACCTCTCCCGGTACAAAGGGGTAGTATCTCAATTAAGCTGCCGCATCGGAATTAATAGTGGCAATATGATTGTGGGAAACATGGGCTCGCGCAATGTTTTCGATTACACCGTGATGGGCGATTCGGTGAATCTGGCTTCCCGGTTGGAAGGTGCCAACAAGGTGTATGGTACCAACATCATGATTAGCGAAGAGACCAACAAGCTGGTGAAAGAGGAATTTATTACCCGGGAACTGGACCTCATCCGAGTAAAAGGTCGCCAGCAGCCGGTGAAAGTGTTTGAGCTCATCGCCTGGAGAAAAGACCTCCTCCCCGAAAATCTGAAAGCTATGCTTCCGGTGTTCCACACCGGCCTGCGTTATTACCAGCAACAGGAATGGAAAAAAGCAGTGGAATGTTTTCGATATTGCCTGGAAGTGGTTCCGGACGATGGCCCCTCCCGGGTGTTCCTGAAACGTATCAAATACTTCCTTCATAATCCCCCGGCACCAGATTGGGATGGGGTATACACTATGCAGTCGAAATGATAGCACTTCTTTTTATCCCATTATTCATGAAATAGTTTAGAGAACTTTCGCTGCAAAGGATTATACCGTTTACTGTTTCTGTATTTGTCCCTTATTCCTGAAAAGAATGTATTAGACGCAACCACAATTTCATTCCTAACCGGAAAATCCCCGGAAATCTTTTTTTTTAGAAAACAACTTCCGCAAGAAGGAGGAGATTTTTAATCTCGCGTAAAGATAATGATGGAATAGGCGACGGAAAGTAAATTCCAATCCTCGCCCTTATCATGGAAATGTCAGCCATTGCAATCGAAATAACCAAACGAAATTGGTGAACTACCTATGTTCTTTAGCCTCTCAGAATAACATGGGCGCCTTTGAAATGGGATAATCGCTGCCTGAAAATAAATAACTGCAGGTTTAGAAGGAGACTTTTAAAATAAAAAATTGAGTGTTCAGAAATGGAGGTAAATGATAAACGCCCAGAAGTGTTTTTGTTTTATTCTTTAACAAGCACCACCCGGGCAAAAGCCCCTTCGGCTCCCCGTATGTTTACCGGAAGGCAAATCATTTCATATTCTCCCGGTTCCACCCGGGAAAGATTTAAATTCTCGACACCCACCACGTTGTGCTGGTAGAGAATTCGGTGCACCGGGAGATCGGATGCCTCAAACAAATCCACCGAGGCATAATCGATGCCCACCAGTTGCACCCCCTGTTCCACCAGATTCCAGGCGGCATCGGCAGTTAGGGCGGTAAATTCGGTGTGAAAGCGTAGCGGGTGTTCCTGCCAGAATTGGGAGTTCTTTGTTTTAATAAACACCCGACGATAGCCCGCTACAGGGTGCTCCTGGAGGTCACGGGCAGTAATTTGGGAAAGCTGCGGGAATTCCACCACCAGCACCGTTCCCATTAAAACTTTTAAAGGAATTTCGTCGATGCTCCACCCCTGAGGCGAAAAATGCGAAGGTGCATCCACATGGGTGCCCCAGTGCAGCGAAGCAGTGAGCCGACGCAACTCATACCCATCTCGTTCCCAAGAAGCTACCTGCTCAATCTCCGGCGGCGTATCCCCCGGCCAGGGTGGCAGCTCCGAATGCAACGGAACGGATACATCAATTAGAGAACCGGAAGCCAGAGTGGAATCAATTATTCCCATGAAAAAATCTCCTTGCTAATTACCAGAAGAACGGTTAAAAAGCATGAGTTCCAGAATTTG
Organism: Calditrichia bacterium; assembly: GCA_026991005.1. Next base: position 20,104 of record JALXCH010000063.1, read on the forward strand.
AAATTCCTGTTCAAAGTTGGGGGTGAAGATTCCTTTGCCCAGGTGCTGGCGAATCTCCTGCACATCCCAGAAGCGTGCTTCGGAAATTTCCTCGGGATTGGGGTAAAAGGGGCCGTCGTCGCGCAATAAAAATCCGTGCACCAGTTCGCTTTCGTAATCGTTGCGCATCACATAACGGAACAGTGGTCTGAAATCGCCAAAGGAAATTCCCAGCTCTTCTTCCGCTTCGCGCCGAAGGGCATGATCGAAACTCTCGCCGCTGCTGATGTGCCCACCCACGGCGGTATCCCACTTGCCCGGCTGCACGTCTTTATTATCTGCCCGTTTTTGAAGATAAATTTGCCCCCGGGAATTAATGATATGCACATGCACCACCGGGTGCAGCAAATCGGGATTTCCGTGCACCACACTGCGCGGCGCTCGACCCACAATCTTCCCTTCCGGAGTCACCAGATCGAACCATTCCTCCCGGGCAAACTGTTGTTGAACTCGCCGTTTCTGCAATTGTGCCCGAACGAATTCAACCACAACCAACGCCCCCATCAATATGTAAAACAATCCTCCACTGATAAACGCCCATGCTTCCTTGCTCATATAAAAAGCCGAATAAAAAATAAGTAAGGTATGAAGTAAAAATACGTAAAACATGCGCCGCATTAAAACGCGCATCTGATTAATCTGCTGCTGAGAAAATTCCAAGCCTTTCATGTAGCGCCCGGTCATGCGAATCAAAATGGGGTTGGAGGAGAAACCGGTAACACCCAGTAAAATCACCAGCACCAATTCTACCAACCCCGGCTTTAATTTGAAAAAAATATCGTTGTGCAAGGTTAAAGATATGAATCCCAGCAGAGTGATGAGACCGGTATCGAATAAAAGGAAACGATCCAGGCGTTTTTCCCGCCAATAGGTAAAAATGGTTTGCCCCACCCCAAAAGCGATAGCTACCAGCAGACCGACTTCCAGCCCAAACAAATGGTCGGCTACAATGAAAACAAGCAGCGGCAAAAACCCCAGGGTGAAATTCTTGATTAGCGTTTTGCGGTCTAACATACTTTGGTTTCCATTTTAAATTCCATCTGAACCTACAATTAAATATCAGAACCTCGCCAACAAAACAAAATATTGAAAAAGCGGAAAAAATATTTCATGATTTTGTTCCTCAATTCCCAAACATTATTTTTAGAAGGTAAAAACTCGGGGTGTCCCAATGGTTCCAGCGGTCGTGGTAGTGGTGCTCATCGGACTAATTTTGTTGGTTAACCGGTTTCTCGCCCAACTTTACACCAATCCCGTTCGTCCCAATCGTGTAACCCCGGCTGATCTGGGAATCGACTTCCAGGAGATTCGCATTCCCACAGAAAACAATCGTAACCTGTACGGCTGGTGGATTCCCGCTTCCTCCCGGGATCAGGCCATTGCCACGCTGATTCTGGTGCACGGTTGGGGACAGAATTCGGAAAAAATGCTTCCCTTTGTCAAAGAATTCCATTTCAGGGGCTATCATCTGGTTACTTTCGACGGGCGAAGCCATGGACAAAGTGACCACGATGGGTACTCCACCATGCTGAAGTTTGCTCGAGATATTTCTGCCACCATTCGGTTTGTTGAGCAACAATTTTCCCGGCAAAGAACTCCCGTTGGAGTGGTGGGCTTTTCCATCGGCGGTGCAGCCACCATTTACGCGGCGGTGCACGATCCCAAAATCCATCTGGCCGTTAGTATCGGCGCCTTTGCTCATCCGCTGGATGTGATGCGGATGGAGCTGGAGAAAAAGAAGATTCCTTATATTCCCTTTGTGTGGTTGCTCTTCCGCTTTATTGAATTGCGTGTTGGATTTCGTTTTAAGGACATTGCTCCGGTTACCAACATCCCCCGCCTGCAAAAACCGCTGTTTTTAATTCACGGAGAAAAGGATCAGGTAGTTCCCCTGAGCCAAGCACAAAAAATTCTGCAGGCGGCGCCTGGGAATCTGGTAGAACACTGGTTCGTCCCCGGCAAAGGCCATTTCGACGTGATTACCCACCCGGAGTTCTGGCCCCGCATTCTGGAATTCCTCCAGCGAAAACTGAAAACAGATCGATAAAATCGGGAACCGCCAAAAAAACATTTTCATTTCGGGGAAAATGGTTTGCGGTTCCGGGCTGTTGCAATCAATCTCACATTCACGTAACCAATTTAACATCTTCCTACTTGAGAGCCTGGATTTCCATGGCCCAACGAATGCGACCCACATTGTGAGAACCAGAAGAAAAAATGTTTTTCTCTGTCAAAATATTTTTATATATTTTGCAATAAATTAAATTCAGGTGATAATGAACTCACTAAGTTCTTACTAATGTTAACCACGAATATTGAATCCCATGATTCATACTGAAAGACTCATTAAATCAAGATTCATACTGTTTTTATTGGAGGTCTCGGAATGAGAAACATATACTTCCTTTTTTTATTTTTAACTGGTTTAATCTTTCTTGTTTCCTGCGGTGGGGAATCGGAAAATGAAGCAGCACCTCCGGAAGTGGTCGTTTTCACCACCAAAGCAGAGAAAGTACCGATTTATCAGGAATTTGTGGGGCAGATTTACGGGCAGAAGGATATTCGCATCCCCGCGCGGGTCGAAGGATTTCTGGAAGGCATCTATTTCAAGCAGGGTTCTGTGGTGAAAAAAGGACAGTTGCTTTACACCATCGATCCCCAACCCTTCGAGGCTAAAGTTGCTGCCCGGATGAGTGAATTAGCCGAAGCGAAAACCCTGTTAGCCAAAGCCCAAAGCGACCTGAACCGAATTCGCCCACTGGCCGAAATCAATGCCGTTAGCCAGAGCGAACTGGACGCAGCGGTGGCTCAGTTCGAAGCAGCCCAGGCCGGTGTGAAAGCGGCGGAAGCCAACCTGCGTGCAGCACGAATCCAGTTGAGTTACACCCGCATCAAAGCGCCTATTACCGGAATCATTGGCAAAACCAAAGCCAAAGTGGGCGATTTTGTGGGCCGTTCTCCTAATCCGGTTGTTCTGAATACCGTCTCCAAAATCGATACCATCCTGGTGGATTTCTTCCTGAACGAGTCCCAGTACCTGCAATTGGCTCGAGCCTATCTGAACCATTCGGGAGAAAGACTGGAGCAAATCCGCAATTCCCAGGACAAAAATCTGGAACTGATCCTGGCCGATGGTTCGGTTCACCCGGAAAAAGGAGCCATCGTTTTTGTCGATCGCAACGTGGATCCCTCCACCGGTGCCATTCTGATTGAAGCCTACTTTCCCAATCCCAAAAAATTATTGCGTCCTGGGCAGTACGCCAAAATCCGCGCCGAAGTGGATGAAGTGGAAAACGGCATTCTGGTACCCCAGCGTGCTGTGAGCGAATTCCAGGGTATCTATCAGGTGTACGTGGTGAATGATTCTAACATTGTCCAGCTTCGCGAAGTTAAAACCGGGCCCACCGTTAAAGACAAATGGTTGATTCTGGAAGGACTTAAACCGGGCGAACGGGTGGTAGTGGAAGGTATTCAGATGCTAAAACCGGGAATGACCGTTACACCTGTAACTAAAGAAGAAACCAACCCATTATAACGAGTTGGTTTCCTCAATTTAATCCGCGTATTGAATTCGAAGAACCTTTCAATAGCGGTTTGCTAATTCATGGAATACACTTTATGTGCAAATAAATTCAGGAACACTAAAAAGGTAACGAGATAACATGGGTGAATTTTTTGTACGAAGACCAATAGTTGCTATGGTAATTGCCATTATCTTGGTAATTGTGGGGATTGTATCCATGATGCAGCTTCCGGTTGAGCAATACCCGGAGCTAACCCCACCCATGGTGGAAATAAACACCAACTACGTAGGAGCCAACGCCCTCAATGTGGAACAATCAGTCGCCACACCGCTGGAGCAAAAAATTAACGGTGTGGAGAACATGATTTATATGCAATCCATCAATACCAATTCGGGTTATATGAGTATTAAAGTTTCGTTTCGTCTGGGAACAGACCCTAATATGAACACTGTATTAGTACAAAATCGGGTATCCACAGTAACCCAGATTCCTGCTGAAGTAAAACAATACGGCGTAACCACCGAAAAAACATTTTCCTTTCCCCTGATGGTAATATCCATGTATTCTCCAAATGGCAGTTATGATCGAAATTTTGTAGGAAATTTTGCCAGAATTAATGTAGTTGACGAGCTTGCCCGGATTTATGGAGTTGGAAAGGCCGAAGTAATTGGTACAAAAGATTATGCCATGCGCATCTGGATTAAACCCGATCGTGTGGCTCAATTGGGCCTGACCATTCCCGAAATTGTAAATGCCCTCAAAGAGCAAAACCAGCTGGTACCCGGAGGCAAATTCGGCGGAGAACCGGCTCCCCCGGGAACAGAATTTACTTACACGGTTAGCCTGCGCGACCGCCTGAAAACACCCGAAGAATTCGGAAATATAGTGCTGCGTACCAACCCCGATGGTTCCCAGATCCACCTCCGGGATGTGGCACGAATCGAAATGGGTACCGAAATGTACGAGGCTTATGCCCGGATTAATGGAAAAGACTGTGTCTTCATTTTTATCTTTCAGGCTCCCGGTTCCAACGCTATGGATGTTGCCAATAGTGTTAAGGAGACCATGGCGCGTCTTTCTCAGGACTTCCCGGAAGACATTAGCTATGTGCTTTCGCTGGATACTACCCGCCCCATCGAGGCTGGCTTGAAGGAAATTGTCACCACCCTGTTCATTGCTCTTCTTCTGGTCATTCTGGTGGTGTTTATATTTTTGCAGGACTGGCGAGCTACCCTGATTCCTACCCTAGCAATCCCGGTTTCGCTAATAGCGGCATTTATGGCGTTTCCCTTCCTGGGTTTCTCCATTAACACCCTCTCCCTATTGGGACTGGTACTGGCTATCGGTATCGTGGTGGACGATGCCATTGTGGTGGTGGAAGCGGTGACTGTGTACATCGAAAAAGGGTTATCGCCGGCCAAAGCTACCATTCAGGCCATGAAGGATGTGACCGCACCAGTCATTGCTACCACTCTGGTACTGGTGGCGGTATTTGTGCCGGTGGTTTACATCAGTGGAATTACCGGGCGCCTTTACCAGCAGTTTGCCATTACCATTGCAGTCTCTGTGGTGTTTTCTTCTTTGAATGCGCTTACCCTAAGTCCGGCACTTAGTTCGCTGCTTTTGCGTAAACGCAAACCTTCCCGGGGCATTTTGGGACGCTTTTTCAATAAGTTTAATCAGGGAATGGATGTCTCTACCGAAAAGTACCTCAGCTTTACCAGCATCATTTCTCGCCGCATAAAACGTGGAATTATTTTTATTGTGATTATCTCTGCGCTTATTCTGGTGGTCGGTAAATTTGTACCAGCTGGATTTGTACCGGAGGAAGATCAAGGTTACTTCATGGTGAATATTCAGTTACCCAATGCCGCATCCCTGCAACGTACTCTGGAAGTGGTGAAACAGGTGGAAAAGATTCTAGATCAATATCCCGAAATTGAATATCATTCTTCCATTCCCGGGTATAGTTTGCTAATTAATAGCATGTCTTCTAATAATGCTTCGGTATTTGTTACCCTGAAGGATTGGAGTAAACGGGAACGAACCGCCAAAGAGATCATTAATGCCCTGAACCAGCAATTGAGCAAGGAGATTTTACAAGGGGTGGCAGTTGCTTTTGGCCCCCCAGCTATTCAAGGGCTGGGTACAGGATCTGGATTCAGTATTATGATACAGGACAAAGGGGGTAACTCGGTGCAATATCTGGCGGAGCACACCCGACGATTCATCGAGGCAGCACAGAAACGCCCGGAAATCGGAACGGCTTTCACCACCTTCCAGGCAAATGTTCCCCAACGCTTTATCGATGTAAACACCGAAAAAGTACTGAAAGCCGGAGTTTCGTTGAATGACCTGTACACCACCTTAAGTGCTTTTTTAGGCGGAATGTATGTCAACGATTTCAACCGCTTTGGGCGTTTGTATAAAGTGTACATGCAGGCAGATAGCAAGTATCGGCAATCCCCGAGCCAATTGCAAAATTTCTTTGTGAAGAATAAAGAAGGAAAAATGGTTCCCCTTTCCACTTTGCTTACAGTGAAAAGCGTAGTGGGTCCGGAATACACGACCCGTTTTAACCTTTACCGTGCCGTAGAAGTGATGGGAGCACCCGCGCCGGGTTATTCCTCAGGCCAGGCCATGCAGGCATTGCGCGAAGTCGCCGCAGAAGTGCTACCCGGGGATATGGGCTATGCCTGGAATGCCATGAGCTACCAGGAAGATAAAGCCTCCGGAACTGCCGCTACCGTTTTCGCCTTCTCCCTGCTGTTTGTGTTTCTCATTCTGGCCGCGCAATACGAAAGCTGGTCACTTCCCTTTGCCATCCTTCTAGGTACTCCGTTTGCCGTGTTTGGGGCATTCTTTTTCCTGATGCTGGCCCGCTTCTTTAGTCCCTCTTACGAGAACAACATTTTCGCCCAGATATCCCTGGTGATGCTCATCGCCATGGCTGCTAAAAACGCCATCCTTATTGTGGAATTTGCCAAGATGAAATTCGACGAGGGGCATAATCTGTTCGACGCCGCCATGGAAGCAGCGAAACTGCGCTTCCGCCCCATCCTCATGACAGCTTTCTCTTTCATTCTGGGAATTCTCCCTCTGCTGGTAGCTTCCGGTGCCGGTGCCGAAGCCCGCAAGGTGATGGGAATGACCCTGTTTGGAGGCATGTTAATGGCAACGGTCATCGGAATTTTCATGTATCCCATGCTTTTTGTGTTCATCGGGAAAATTGCGAAATACGAACAAAAACGGGAAAAACTTAATACCGAATCTGCAACCTCCATCGGAGAAGGGTAGGCACCTATCTCCAGCATTTAATTTTAAAAGGTGAAAAAGAAACTATAAAAAGAAAAATCATAGCAATGAAACGAAAAATCATCATACTCGGATTACTTGGAATATTCTGGTTGAGCGGATGCTCTTTTGCACCGAAGTTTCAGAAACCAGACATGCCCACGCCAGAGAGTTTTCGCTTCGATAGCCTGAAAGTAGATACGTTAAGCACGCTGCGCTGGTGGGAATTGTTCAATGACCCGAAGTTAAAAGAACTTATCGAGGTGGGACTGAAAAATAATAAAGACGTCCGGATAGCTGCTGCCCGGGTGGAACAGGCCCGTGCCACTCACGGTTTTCAGAAAGCCGATCTCTTTCCGGCTCTGAAACTTGCTGCCAGCGCCTCCCGGGGTGATTTTGCCTTTATGAAGCTGCCCAATGTTTCGAACAATTTCTACGCCACAGCCGTGCTCTCCTGGGAACTGGATTTCTGGGGGAAATATCGGAATCTGACCAAAGCGGCGAAAATGGAATATCTGGCCTCGGAGTTCGGTATGCGCTCGGTACAAATCAGTTTGATTGCCGAAATTGCCCGCACCTACTATTTATTATTGGATTATCGAGAGCGACTCAACATTGCCCGCCAGACGCTGAAGTTACGGGAAGATGCTCTGCAAATCATTCAGGAACGATTTAATAAAGGGATTATCCCGGAAATCGATTTAAATCAAGCGCAGATTCAGAAAGCGATTGCTGAAGCTGCCATTCCTTTTTACGAACGGCTGGTCAAGAAAACCGAAAATGCTCTGAGCATTTTGCTGGGGCGCAGTCCCGCTGACATCACTTCTACCCAGGAGTTAAAAAAATTGCAGTTACCGCCGGACATTCCTCCGGGGTTGCCTTCCACCCTGTTGCTCCGGCGACCTGACATCGTCGCTCAGGAGCACCGTTTGCGGGCGCAGCTGGCACGGGTCGGTGTAGCCCAGGCTCTGAGGCTCCCTTCCATTAATATTACCGGATTGCTGGGATTAGCCAGCAGCGAACTGAACACACTAATAAACAGCGATGCTCAAACCTGGAATTTAGGAGCCGGTTTAACCGGCCCCATTTTTCAATTTGGTAAGAACTTACGCCGGGTAGATGTGGAAAAAGCGCGTGCGGAAGAAGCCCTGCGCCAGTATGAGAAAACCATTTTGCAGGCTTTCCGTGAAGTAGATGATGCGCTGGTGGATATTTACACCTTAAAGCAGGAACTGAAGGCGCGGCAGGAACATTTCCAGGCTGCTAAAAACGCCGAACGCCTGGCGATGCAACGCTACAATAAAGGTGTAACCAGCTATCTGGAAGTCATCGAAACCCAGCGCTCCGCTTTCGAAGCAGAGCTGGCTCTTTCCCAGACCCGGCAGCAACTGTTTGCTGCTTACGTAAATCTGTACAAAGCTCTGGGTGGCGGCTGGCTCAATCCTCAGGAAGAACAGGCAGCACGACAGGCCGCACAGGAAATTCTAAAGAAACAATAAACTGAGAGCGGTGGGAAAAGGGGGCTTTTTGGGT
>JALXCH010000064.1 GCA_026991005.1 Calditrichia bacterium
GTGTATCCGGCAACCAGATCATCAAAGGTTACCGCGCGGTAGCCAGGACGGTTTACGTCCGGAGAGATGGAAGCCGTACGGTTGGTGGGGCCAATGGCACCGGCAACAAAACGGGGTTTGTCCGGAGTGGAAAATTCCCGGGCTGCCTCTCTTGCCAGTTGCGCCGCTGCTCGGTTCATCTCGTACACCAGATGCTCCATCTGGTAATCCTGCTGGGAAATGCCATTGGCATTAAACGTGTTAGTCTCTATGATATCCGCCCCTGCTTCCAGATAGGCGCGGTGGATATCCTGAATAATCTGCGGCTGGGTGAGGCACAGCAAATCGTTGTTCCCCCGCACATCCACCGGATGGTCTGCAAATCGTTCGCCACGGAAATCCGCTTCGCTGAGAGTGTGGCGCTGGATCATCGTGCCCATGGCACCATCCAGAATTAAAATGCGCTTTTTTAAGTGCTGGTGAATGGGGTGATCGGGATAAAATCGTTTATGCAATGGTACCTCCTTCGCGTTCGTCTAATTTGGTTTTAAATTTGGTATATTTTCCGGGAAAATTCAACTGTTTCCTGGAACACTGGAGTGACTCTGAAAGATTTTAGGGGAGCAATTAAAATGAATTTCTTTTCATCCAGGCTGTTTTTCCGGTACCCGATGAGGGAATTGGGAAAAACAACTCTCAGTTTTACCCTTCGGTATTTCGATTTGTAATAGCTATTCTGCCCAACGGGGAATGATTGAGCAGTAGTGCACTCACAGTAAGATGTTACTCTTTGGGGTACTTCACATGCCTTTTTAATGCCAAGGTTTCCAGATCATTGTAGTCTGCGCTAATTCAGGCTTAAACTTAATTTATTGATTTCCTGCATATCCTCTTCTTCAATTTTCCAGCCGGCACCGCCCACAATTTCCTCTATTTGTTCCGGACGCCGGGCTCCCACAATAGCCGAGGTAACTGCCGGATGCATTAGCACCCAGCTTATGGCCAGTTGCGCTACCGTTTTGTCATATTTGGCCGCAATGGGTTTTAGCTTCTCCGCAAATTGCAAATTTTTGCTTAGTTGAGGTTCTTTGAAATACGGGCTTTTGTGCCGCCAGTCGTCCGGTGCCAGGCGGGATTTGTCGAACCGGCCGGTGAGCAGGCCCGATTGCATAGGACTATATGCCACCACCCCCACTCCATGTTGCTGGCACCAGGGTAGAATATTTTTTTCTACTTTCCGGTTAAGCAGGCTGTAAGGGGGTTGCAGGGAGTTCACATGGTGTAAAGCCTCGCAACGTTCCAGCAAGGGGACATCGAAATTGCTGACGCCGATGTAACGTACCTTGCCCTGTTCCTGCAGGCGAATCATGGCTTCCCAGCTCTCTTCCACCGGGGTGTTGGCATCGGGCCAATGAATCTGGTAAAGATCGATGTAATCAGTGTTTAACCGCCGGAGGCTTGCCTCGCATTCTCGCATGATGCTTTCCGGGCGGTTGTTGCGCACCACATTTCCGCGGTCGTCCCAAACCAGCCCGCATTTAGTGGCGATAAACACTTCCGACCGCCTCCCTTTCAGGGCACTGGCAACAACCTCCTCCGCATGTCCCAGCCCGTATACCGCCGCCGTATCTATCCAGTTAATCCCCAATTCCAGCGCCCGCAGGATGGTTCGAATGGAATCGCGGTCGTCCTGCGGTCCCCAGCCCCAGTCCCAGGGTCCCCCGATAGCCCAGGTACCCAGGCCAATTTCCGTGAGCCAGGGTCCCTCTTTTCCTAATTGACGGGTATTCATATTCAATGTCCTCATTTTTTTCTGTTTCAATTTAAACCCATTGGCAAAGGGAAAGTCAAGTTCAAAATTATTAGCCGGTTTTGTAGCCATGAAGGAATTGTTAGTGATTCAAGGTTGGGTAGTAAGATAAAAATCCGGTTACACAGATAAAATTTTCAATTGTGCCCTCCCAATTTGTCGGGGAAGAATTCCAAGAGGTTTAAAAAATAAAATATCTGGTGGACCCGTTCTTCCGGTAACATTTCGGTTCATATTTCGTAAACCGAATTGTATTTTGCGAACTTGAGCAGGTATTGAGAATCCAACAAAAATAAATTTTCGCACAACCCGGTTTGATTAAAAAATTGTTAGGACGCGTCCAATGTTGAAGGGTAAATTACGGAAAATGGCAATTACAGAATGCATTGTCCGTATTCAAAACGAAAGTGAAAGATAAGCTGGAGGTGTTATGAAGCGCGATACACGTTCCATTACCTGGGGAGTGATTTTCATTCTGGCGGGGGTGTTATTTCTGGGCAATAATTTGCACTGGTTGGCGCTGCGCTGGCGCGAAATCTGGCCTCTGTTGATGATTTTTGCCGGAATCATTCTTTTCCTGGGCTGGTTTTTAAATCGAGGGGATGTGGGTATTCTAATGCCCGCTACTATTCTGGTAATGTACGGTGGCATGTTCGAGTATTGTGCAGTAAATGGCTGGTACTGGATGGACACCCTCTGGCCCATATTCATTCTGGCACCCGGAATAGGATTTTTTCTGATGTACCATTTTGGAAATCGTGAGTCCGCAATGCTGGTAGCCGGAGGGATTTTAACGGCGCTTTCCGTGGTTTTCTGGCTGGGGAAAAATCTTTCGCGCTTCTTCTGGCCTGTTATTTTAATTGCCATTGGGGTGTACTTACTTCTAACTGCCAATCGTCAGAAGCATCATCATGGGCACCATGTGCATTCGGAAAGTGCCGAGGAGACCGTGGAGAAATCCGGGGAGTTGCCCGAAAAAACGGAGAACGATTCATGAAAAAACTGTACCGTTCGAAAAAAGACCGCAAAATTGCCGGGGTGTTTGGCGGCATCGGTGAAGTGTATGGGGTGGATTCCAATTTACTGCGTTTGCTGGGGATTTTGCTGGTACTTGCCACCGGGGTTCTTCCCGTGCTGGTCACCTACCTTATTGCCTGGATGATTCTTCCGGATGGGAATCCTGAAGAGGAATCCCCCGGCGGTGGATAAAGTACCCAATAATTTCGGAAAAAAGAGTGGCACCAGTTCTCGAATCAGTCAATAAATCCCTGCTCCAGTAAAACGTGCACAATCCGACTGAAGGCTTCACCATCCTCATTGGGTACACGGACCACATTGGGTGCGGTGGTGGGCACCTTGGCATCTAACAGAAAAAAGACACCCACTTCCGGAGCGATGGAGACGTCCTCCGGGGAATCTCCGATTCCCACCAGCTCTTCCCGCTGGAGCTGCCGTTCTTTTTTATCGATGGCAACGGCAGCGCGTTTGCCCACCTGGCGTGGGAGCACATGAAAAGCATGGGGGTGGCGAAACTCCCCCTCGGCAGGTACCGCTCCGTTGTCGATGATGCGATATTCCGGAAAGTGGGTTTCCATCCAGCGTACCGCTTCGGGATAGTCGATTTCTCCGATAAGTAACAGATGCGTTCGCAGGGCAGAAGCCCATGGTTCGTAAGGTCGAATGCGTCCCCGAAAATGCTGTTGCAAACCTTCCAGTACTCCGCTATTCAGAATGGTGCGCTTTAATGCAGCGGCATCGGCAACCTCCATGCCGTAGTTGGTAATCACCTTCTCTCCCTGGTTGTACACAATTTCCATTCCCAGGTTGGCAATGTAGTTGCGAAATCCCAGAATTCGCGCCGTTTCTTTTAGCTTTTCTTTTTCCCGCCCGGAAGTCATGACCACATCCACGTCCGCTTTAAGCAGCCGGTAAATCGCTTCCGCATTGCGCAGGGTGTAGCCGTTCGCATTGCGGAATAAACATCCCGCATGGACGAAAGTACCATCCACATCCGTGTAAATGACGCGCACCTTTTCTAAAAAACGGCGAATGTGTTGCAAATTTAGCTCGGGAAGATGCTTTTGCCGATTCACAGTGCTCTCCGGTGTTTATCGCAGGGTTAGTCATTCACTAAAGCTGTAAGTTTCCCATTGAGTCGCTCCTTTACAAAACAAAAACCACCGAAAAATCTGGTTTTGCGATGTAGCGAAAGTAACCAGAAATATCCCCGTTTTATTACCCAGGCTCCGCTGCCCATGTAGGAATCAGGGATTCAAGCCCGTGTGGCAGTCGCTACACAACATTTCTTTCCAGGCACCTTCAATGTCCTCGGGATGCCGGAATTCCAGGCCCTTGCCCAGGGGAGCAATTTCCATGTTTTCTGCGGTGCCCTGTGCACCGATGATATGGCACAGATTGCAATCCTTGCGGATGGCTTCTCCCGCTTCCGTGACGTGGGTGTTGTTGTGGCAGCGGAAGCAGCCCCGATATTCCATGTGCCCGATGTGATTGGGATATCTGTCCCAGCGTACCCGCATATCCGGGAAAATATTCCTGGAAAATGCTTTTTGCACCCCTTTTACCGCCTGGTCGATAAGCCGGGATTGATCCCGGGCTAATTCGGGGTAATTCTCCTGGTAAAATTGGCGAATTCCCTGCTCGATAGCTGTAAGAGCGGAGTCCATGCTGGTGTATTCTTCCCCGCACAGTTCCAGCGCCACGGATTTAATTTCCGGCAGTTGTACAGGGATGTCTCCGGCGGTAAGGGCGGAGTTCAAAAACGTTGCCGGAGAACGGTACAGGTGCGAGGGGCGGTTGTGACAGTCGATGCAATCCATGGTGCGAATTTCCAGAGTGTCCAGTTGTCCGGGCTCCAGGGGATTGTCTTCATCCTGAAAAATCTTCACTTCCCCGGTTTTTAGATTGGTGTAGCGCACCCAGGCAATTTCCTCCCGCTTATCGTCCAGTGCGGCATATTCCACGCGAACGTTGGGATTAATATGCCAGTGAATTCCCTCGTTTAGACCCCGGGCGGGGTGTTCCGCTCCAATTTTCATGATGAGGCGAATATCCCAGCGGGTGTTTTTTTCGTCGGGCAAATAGTGCGTCTCCAGGCGGAGCTTACGGGAATAAAATTTCTGCGGCCAATGGCATTGCTCGCAAACTTCCCGGGCCGGTCGCAGATTGTGGATGGGCGTTTCGATGGGGCGGGGATAGATGTTGGTCAGGGTGGCGTACACCTGGTAAAGTCCCGAGAGCTTGGAGCGCACGTACCATCCGGCCCCGGGACCCACATGGCACTGCACACAGGTTACCCGGGCGTGTGGGGAGTTCTGGTAGGCAATATATTCCGGGTGCATCACCGAGTGGCACAGTGTTCCGCAAAACTGGGTGGATTCGGTATAGTGAAATGCTTCGTAGCTGCCCAACGCAGAGAGGAAAAGGAAGAGAGCGGTTCCACCCACAAAAATAAAAAAGGCGTGCCGGTGGGCGGGATTGTTGAGATCCACCCGGGGCCATTCTGCCTTCGAGGGGTGTTTCGCTTTGCGATCCCGGCGGTGTTTTAGGTACATCCCCAGCGGGATGAGGAGCAACCCCAGAACCAGCACAGAAGGCAGCAGAATGTAAATGACCAGCCCCAGATAAGCAGCTCCTCTCCCCAGAAAGAGAGAAATAGTAAAGAGAAATCCAATCATAAACAAGCTAATAATGGCAATAATGGCACCGGTCAGCGAAATCCAGTTGTGTGCGGATGCAGGAAATTTTATCTTCATAAGCGACATTCTCCTTTCTATTCGTAACACGGTTCAATTATATGATAAATTTCACGAGTAATCAATCCATTAACAAAATTTTCCCTTGAATAAATAAACGGATTAAAATGCAAAAATATCGTAAATATATGAATAATGATTTCGGGTTAGAAGGGGGCATATAAGAAAAAGGGGGAAACTGAAAACATTGTAACCAGTTGTTTTTACAGAGAATATCTGGAGGAGAATCCCCCGGGAAAAGCTCTCTTTTTACTTGCAAAATCTATTATTTTTTATTAACTTAAACAGTTTAAAATAGAAATTACACAATGGAGGAAAAAGCAATGAAGTTCACCATAATGAGGGACGAGATTTACAATGCCTTGCAGCGGGTAGTGAATGTGATTCCCCAGCGTTCCACGTTTATGATGACGCAAAATGTACTTTTGTTTACCGAAGACCAACTGTTAAAACTGGTAGCAACCGATCTGGAAATTACCCTGCTTTCCTGGGCAAATGCCTCCATTGTGGAAGAGGGTTCCGTTGCCGTTCCGGGGCGTTTATTGGCCGAAATCATCCGGGAATTACCCAACATTGAATTGACGTTTGAGACCGACAGCACTTTCCGGATGAAGGTGACCTCTGAATATGGTCACTATAAAATTGCCGGGGTTAATCCGGTGGAATTCCCCCAGATGCCTGAGCTGGGAGAAAATTTAAAACAGGTAACGTTTCCCAACGACACGTTTAAACGGGTACTGGAAAACACGATTTTTGCCTGCTCGGCAGATGAAATTCGGGCCGCGTTAACCGGGGTGTTTTTTAATGTTTCGCCCAATCGGGTAGAAGCGGTGGCAACCGATGCTCATCGACTGGCGAAAATAACTCTAAACGGTGAAAATATGGCGAACCACGAGGTTCAGGCGATTATTTCTTCCCGTTCTCTGAATTTTGTACTCCGGAATCTGGATGGTGAAGGGAGCACCACCATTTATTTCGGTAACCGTCATGCTCTGGTGGAAATGCCGGACACTCACATGTACACCCGCCTCATTGAAGATACATTTGTGGATTACGAGCGGGTTATTCCCCGGGATACACCTTTCGAGATGCTTATCGATACCGCCGAGTTTTACGCTTCGGTAAAACGGGTGTCTCTTTTTTCCAATCCCTTAACCTCGCAGGTGTTCTTACACATCTTCCCCCAGCACATCGAACTCCATGCGGAAGATGTGGATTACGGTGGCGAAGCGCAGGAACGGATTCCCTGTGAATTCAATGGGAATGATTTCCTGATAGCCTTCAATTCCAAATATTTGCAGGATGTTCTGCGGCATATTTCCACCGAGAAAATGTACATGAAATTTGTCCGTACCGACTATGCCGCACTGGTTCTTCCGGCAGAGAATCTCGAAAACGAAGAACAACTCATCCTGCTGATGCCGGTGCGGATTCAGACGGAAACGAAAGCAAAAGATGATTCTTTCTAAACTGATTCTGGAATATTTTCGGAATTATGAAAAAGCCAGTATCTCCTTTCGGGATGGAATTAATGTGTTGTTCGGAAAAAATGGTCAGGGAAAAACCAACGTTCTGGAAAGTATTTATTATCTGGCGTTAACCAAAAGTTTTCGAAGCAATAACGATAGAAATTTGATTTTGTATCGGAAAAATTATTTTCGTATTGAAGGGGAGTTTCAAACTATTCAGGGACGTATCTGGAAAAGTTCCATTGCCTATTCCCCTCAGGCGGGGAAGCGGCTGGTGGTAAACGGCGAACGGATCTCTAAATTCTCCGAGTATATTGGCAGCATTCCGGTGGTGCTGTTGGCGCCCGGGGATTTACAGATTTCCCAGGGTGGTCCGGCGTACCGACGGCGATTTCTGGATATTTTACTCTCCCAGGCCGGGAAAGTGTACCTTCACCATCTGGTGGAATACCGGCGTGCTTTGCGCCAGCGCAACACCATTCTTCAGGCGGAAACACCCGACCTCTCGCTGCTGGAATCCTGGGATGAAGCCCTGGTGGAGCATGGTGCAGGGCTCATGGAAAAACGCATTTCAGCCGTTGCCATCCTGGATGAGCTGGTGAAACGGTTTTATCAGGAATTGAGCGGACGGGATGAGCGGGTGAAAATGGTGTATCAACCCGCATTTAAAATGAGTGACGCGAAGCATCTGGCGGAGGCATTTCGGGAAGCGTTGCGCCAGAACCGGGAGCGGGATTTGACTTTGAAAATGACCACCGTGGGCCCCCATCGCGACGATTTGCTTTTTTTGATTAACGGAAAACCGTTGCGCACTACCGGTTCGCAGGGAGAACACAAAACCTTTGTCATTTCCCTGAAGCTGGCCGAGATTCAATACTTGCGGCGGATGCACAGCGAACCACCCATCCTGCTTTTCGATGATATTTTCGGAGAGCTTGATGCCCAGCGCATCGGGAACATCGTCCATTCGCTGGCGGAAATCGGGCAGGTGTTTATGACCACCACTTCTCCGGATTTTTTTGGGAAACTTCCCGATTGGCAGGAATCGGTTCACTTCTACGAAATTGAAGCGGGACAAATTCGTGAGGCATCGCCGGTATGAGCCCAGAACGTCCCTTAAATGAACTGATTTTTCAGTTTCTGGAATCCATTGGGATTAAGGAGCGGGTTGAAGAACATTTTGCTTTTGTGTACTGGGATAGTGTGGTGGGGAAAGAAATTGCAAGACAAACGGAACCCACAAAAATTACTCGAGGTATTTTGTTCGTAAAGGTGAAAGATTCAGTGTGGCGCAACGAATTGCAGTATTTTAAAAACGAAATCATTGAAAAATTAAATAAACGAATTGGTAAAAAAGTAATTGAGGACATTAAATTTTATTAAGAAGGTGAACAATGGCGGAGAAAACAAAGAAAGATTTCAAAGAGCAGTATTCTGCAGATAATATTCAGGTGTTAAAAGGGCTGGAAGCAGTACGGCGTCGGCCGGCCATGTACATTGGCGATACCACCAGCCATGGCTTGCACCATCTGGTGTACGAAATTGTGGATAACAGCATCGACGAAGCCATGGCGGGGTATTGCTCCCGCATCAAGGTCACCATTCATCAGG
>JALXCH010000065.1 GCA_026991005.1 Calditrichia bacterium
CGTGTAATCTATAAAGTTTATTATTATTTTCAAAAGAAATATTTACAAAATGAAAATAGCGTTTGGACGAAAAGGCAATTAATTATGCGAAGGAGTTTGTTATGAGGCGAATCCAGGTTTTGCTTTTGGTGCTGTGCTTAAATGTGCTGGTTCTGGCAGGCCGTCCCATTCAGTTCGAGGATATGTTTGCTATGGGACGGGTGAGCGATCCCCATATTTCCCCGGATGGTCGGTGGGTGGCGTATGTGGTGACCTTTTACGATATTGAGAAGAACCGGGGAAACAGCGATATTTTTCTGGTGAGTAGCGATGGAAAAACGGTACGACGCCTCACCTATCACGAGAAGGCCGATTTTTCTCCCCGCTGGTCGCCCGATGGCTCGGCGCTGGCGTTTATTTCCACTCGTGAGGGGAGTCCTCAAATTTATTTATTGAACATGCGCGGTGGTGAGCCCCGAAAGCTGACCGATATTGCCACGGGAGTGGGTGGTTTTGTGTGGTCGCCGGATGGAAAGTACCTGGCAGTGGAAACCGAAATGCTCCCGGAGGCAAAGTCACCCCGGGAGAGTGTGCAGCAGGAAGAAGAGTGGAAGAAGACCCACGGCAGCGGACGGGAAATTACCCGCCTGCTTTACCGCCACTGGAATAGCTGGCGAAATGGCAAGTACAGCCATGTGATTCTGGTGAATCGCCAGGGAGAGTTTGTGCGGGATTTAACCCCCGGTGCCACCGATACACCGCCCATCAGTCTGGGAAGCGACCACGATTACGTTTTCTCGCCGGACGGGAAATTTCTGTGCTTTGTGAAAAATCCCGATCCGGTGGTGGCCATTAGCACCAATAACGATGTGTGGCTGGTGGATTTGGAAGGGAAGGAAACGGTGCCCATTACCACCAACAAAGGGAACGACAATGGGCCTCGCTTTTCTCCGGATGGCAGATTCATTGCTTACCTTTCCATGAAGCGACCGGGATTTGAGGCAGATCAGCAGAATTTGCTGGTGTACGACCGAACCACCCACACCACCCGAAACCTCACCGAAACGCTGGATCGTTCGGCCTCCGATTTCGTCTGGTCGCCGGATGTGCGTTTCATCTACTTTTACGTGCCGCACCATGGGCGCCATCGGTTGTATCAGGTGGAGGTAAAATCCGCCCGGCGCAAATTACTGCTGGATGGGCACTACCTCAACGCCCTGGATGTGAGTCCCGATGGGAAATTTCTGGTGCTGGCGCGTCAGGCAGTTAACCAGCCCACGGAATTGTACCGCTTCGACATCAAAAAACGGTGGTTAACCCAGCTTACCTTTACCAATAAGGAACGGCTGGCGGAGCTGGAAATGAATCCTCTGGAGGATTACTGGTTCACCGGTGCCCACGGGGATTCGGTACATTTGCTGATGGTAAAGCCGCCGCAGTTTAATCCCGAGAAGAAATATCCGCTGCTTTGCCTCATCCACGGCGGGCCCCAGGGCGCCTGGGGAGACGATTTCCATTACCGCTGGAATGCCGAAATGTTCGCTTCCCCCGGCTATGTGGTGATTATGATTAATTTCCACGGGAGCCGCGGTTACGGGCAGGCATTTTGCGATGCCGTTAGCCACGATTGGGGCGGGGCACCGTTCGAGGATATCGTAACCGGAACGCGCTGGGCGCTGAAGCAGTTCTCTTTCCTGGATGAAAATCGGGTAGGGGCAGCCGGTGCTTCCTACGGCGGTTTCATGATTAACTGGATTGAGGGACACAACGACGACGGTTTGTTTAAATGTCTGGTGTCGCACGATGGGGTGTACGACCAGCGCAGCATGTTTGGCGCCACCGAAGAGCTCTGGTTCCCGCGCTGGGAATTCAATGGCTACCCCTGGGAAGAAGGAAGTTTGTACGAAAATTGGAGTCCCTCCAATTTTGTCACGCACTTTCGCACTCCCATGCTCATCGTACACGGGGAGCACGATTACCGGGTGCCGTACACCCAGGCGCTGCAATTGTTTACGGCGTTGCAATTGCAGGGGGTGGAATCGAAACTGCTGTTCTTCCCGGATGAAGACCATTTCGTTCGGAAACCCCGCAACGCCCGCCAGTGGTGGGAAAATGTGCACGGCTGGCTGGCGCGGTATTTAAACCCGTAGGGAAATGGCAGGAACATTCGGGGGCAGTGAACCATTCACCAAAAAAAGGAGAGAAGAGAACCATGGAAATTGGCAAATACAGCGTGTACCGGCTGGATACCGGGCGGTTTAAACTGGATGGCGGCGCGATGTTTGGAGTGGTTCCCAAAGTGCTGTGGGAGAAAAAGCATCCGGCAGACGAGAAAAATCGCATTCGCATGGCACTGAATACCCTGCTCATTGTGGGGGAGGGACGGGTAATTTTAACCGATACCGGCATCGGTGAGAAAGGGAGCGAGAAGTTTCAGCAGATTTACGGGGTGGATCACGGGAGATATTCCTTGCTGAAGGCGCTGCTGGAGTACAATGTGCAACCGGAGGATGTGACCGATGTGATTTTAACCCATCTGCATTTCGACCATGTGGGGGGCGCCACGTATTACGACCGGAACGGTGAGTT
>JALXCH010000066.1 GCA_026991005.1 Calditrichia bacterium
ATTGGATTTTTACCGATGAAAATCCGGATCAGATGAGTTCCCCCACAGGGGAAGGAATTTATGCCTTTGCGAATAGTTCAGTATTGAGCCACATCCCTCAGGGAGTTTACATCGTGGTGGAAAATGGTTCGGGTACCGATGATACCGATTATAGCGATGGAACCATGACATTGTACACTGCCAACGCATTAATAGAGCATAAAAGTGGAACCTTCGATTTAGATGATAATGCGGATAATATCACCCTGTGGTACGACGATGATGGTATCTGGGACGAATCCAATTCCATCGGGGTGGATCATGTCTCTTACGGCACGCTAATCAGTCCACCCGATGGTGTGAGCTGGAGTAATCCCATTACCGGCACGAAAGGAACCAACGGGAATGAAGCGTATTTTGGTAACGGGAGCAATTTCAACAACGATGCGGCTGCGAATTGGACGGCCTCCACCACTCACACACCCGGTGCGGTAAACCCGGGGCAGGACGACAGTTCGCTTCCCGTGGAATTATGTGCCTTTACCGCAAACCTCCGGGATGGACATGTTTTACTGCGCTGGAGTACAGCATCGGAAATAAACAACAGTGGTTTCGAGATTTACCGTTCCACTGAGGAAGAAGGAAACTATCAGTTGATTTCCTCCTATCTGTCGAATCCTCAACTTCGAGGTGCCGGAAACTCCGTTTCCACCAGAAATTACGAATATCTGGATGTCACGGTTATTCCGGGAAATCGCTACTGGTACAAACTGGCCGATGTGGACAACAATGGCGTACGACGTTTCCATGGGCCGATCTCGGTTTCGGTGAAGCAGTTGAAGAACCGTATCACTTCCATTTCTCCGGAAATACCGGCGCGATTTACACTTTTCCCCAACTTCCCTAATCCCTTCAATCCCAGCACCACCATTCGGTTCGATTTACCGACCACCGAAGAAGGCAGTTACCCGGTGGAGCTAATTGTGTACGATATTCGGGGACGTCTGGTAAAAACGTTGTTTCGGGGAAGGTTACAACCGGGACACTACCAGATTGTCTGGGATGCTACGGGAGAGCAGGGAACATCGTTATCCTCGGGAATGTACCTTTGCCATCTCAAAGCGGGGACATTTAGCATGAGTCAAAAAATGATTTTAATGAGGTGAGTCCGTAAGAAGTGGGAATATTCGAAAGTATTTCTGTGGTTTGTTTACAAAAATGAAGAGGGAAATCGCAATGGGATTTCCCTCTTTTGTTTTCTTCAAAATGTTGGCAGTAATTTACGCCTGTGCTGCGGGATAGACGCTCACTTTGGTACGACGTTTATCTTTCCGTTCAAATTTCACGTATCCGTCAATCAGAGCAAATAAGGTATCGTCGCCACCTCGTTTTACATTGTTGCCGGGGTGAAACTTGGTTCCCCGCTGGCGCACAATGATGCTTCCCGCTTTCACAAATTCGCCACCAAATTTCTTCACGCCCAGACGTTTGCTTTCGCTTTCGCGACCGTTGCGGGAACTTCCTACACCTTTTTTATGAGCCATGACATTCCTCCGGTGTTTCTATATTACGCAATATTTTCAATTTGAATTTTGGTGAAATACTGACGGTGCCCCTGCTTTTTCTGGTACCCTTTGCGACGTTTTTTCTTGAAAATAATCACCTTTTTGTCGCGGCCATTTTCCACCACTTTTCCGGTGACTTTCACCCCTTCCACCACGGGACGACCGACCTTCACCTCCTGACCGTCGTCCAGCAGCAACACCCGTTCAAATTCCACCGCATCGCCTTCTTCTTTACGCAAATACGGCACTTTAATGATGGCATCCTTTTCGACTCGAAATTGTTTTCCGGCAATTTCCACAATCGCATACATTTCAGAAAACTCCCCATTAATGTTCAACTTGCATTTAAGCCACCAAATATAAAAGGTGAAATGTGGAATTACAAACGGAAAAAATCAAAAATTACCCGGCGTTGGCAAACTTCTGGTATAGCCGGTAGCCCTGCTGGCGAATCTTTTCCATCAATTCCGGATAGTATTCGATGAGTATTTTGCCACTTTGCAGAAGGATTTTCCCGTTTTGTACTACAGTGTGCGCCCGGGATTCCAGAATCCCATAAATGTAGTGTCCCCAGAAATTTTCTGCAGAAAAAGGCGTTGGCGGAATGTAATCCCATATTACCAGATCAGCCCGGTCTCCCGGTAGCAAAGCAGGAAAATCCGGAAAATATTGCCGCACAAATCGTTGCTGGTCGCGATAAATTTTGGTGAACCACTGAAAAGAATCATCGAACGAATGTCCTTGATGACGGTGCAAAAGGAAGACCTGCTTATGAGAACGCTGTAAATTGGCGTGCATTCCATCGGTTCCCAGCAGGATGGGAATGTTGGCGGGAATTTCCCCAAAAGGAGGTAGTCCCACCGCGTTGTTCAGATTGGAATCCGGGTTGTAAGCGAGGGCGTTGCCTGCCTTTTCCAGAATGGTGTAATCTTTTTCTGTGAGATGAACGCCGTGTACCAGAATGCTATTGGGAGTCAACAAACCAAACTGCTGGAGGCGTTCTGCTGGCGGTATTCCAAATTGCTGTAAGCTGTATTTTACATCGTACGCATCTTCAGCGATATGGATGTGAATCCCGGCACCGGTTTGCTGCTGAATTTCCGCTGCTTGCCGCAGGGTCTCATCCTCCAGGGTAAAAGGTGCATGGAGGCCGATCATTCCTCTTACCTCGCTATCGGCATAGTGGGAGAGAAATTCCAGATTTTCGAGCAGAGCCTCCTGGCGTAAAGGTTTGCCGTTGCGGTCGGATGTCTCGAAACAAACGGTTCCCCGCAAGTTAAACTCCCGAAGCACCGCAGCAATGGTTTTCAGGCTTCCCGGAGTCGCCTCGGGAGATGCGTGATGATCGAAAACGTAGGTGACTCCCTCTTTGATGGAATCCATGGCACCCACCCGGGCGCAGGCTTCTACCATTTCTAAATCCAGCATGCGGTCTAATTTCCACCACAGTGATTTTAGAATATTGACGAAATTATCCATGGGGCCGGATATGGGTAACCCTTTCGCCAGACGGGAGTAAAAATGGTCGTGAAAGTTAATGAGCGGAACGGTCACCACGCGTCCTTGAGCATTAATAATGGCCGTCCGGGAATCTCTCTCCCATTCCATTCCTTTGACAGAGGTGAAACGAGAAAAGTCCCCGGTGCGGATTTCCTCGATTTTACCATTCTCTATGACCAGCGAACCAAAAACAGGCTGTATGTTCTCTTCTCGGTAGGAACAAATCCAGGCATTGGAAATGATCAACTTCATTTGATTCTCCCACTATTGGTTAAAATTCCAAAACTGAAATCCCAAATAACAAAAAAGAAATTCCAATATTCAAATCCCAAATAACGAAAAAGAAATTCCAAATAACAAATCCTAAATCCCAAGTAAAAAAACAAATTCCAAACATCAAATCACAAATTACAACTCAACTATTGTAATAAAATTCTTACGCAGCAATTTGGCTTTTGCCAAACAGTTAAACGTTCGAAGTCGATGTATCCCGGCAGCTTTCTCTAAAGTTGAGGGGTAATGAATTCTCCTCTTCTTGGCTGTACGGCAAGATTCGGGTTTTCTCGATCGGCGATTCGTTTCCCACGGAGATAGGTTTGTTCCACACGTGCCCGGAAAATGACATCCTCGAAAGGAGTGTATTTCCCATTGCTGTGCATTTCTTTGCTTTTAACGGGAAATTTTGTCCACAGATTTACCAGAGCAAAATCGGCATCCAGACCGGGAGCAATGTGCCCCTTGCGATGGTTTAATCCGAAAAAACGCGCTACCTCGCTGGAGAGGAGGCGAATGGTTTGCTCCAGATTCAAACGATCCGTGAGGAGCCCTTCACTAAAAAGAAACGGCACACGGTGCTCCACCCCGGGAATCCCTCCGTACACCTCCCAGAAGTTGGGAGAAGATTTTTCCTGCTCGGGATTACAACCGGCATGGTCGGTGGTCACAAAGGAGAGAATTCCGTTGCGCAGAGCCTGCCACAAGGCCAGGCGATCGGTACTGAACTTCACCGGTGGTGCCGTTTTAAGAAAATTCCGAATTTCCGGATTGTCGAAATCTTCCTGGGTAAAAAACAGGTAGTGGGGGCAGGTCTCTGCCGAAATGGGTACACCTTCCTGTTGTGCTCTTCGAATGAGTTCCACGCCCCGGGCACTGCTTAAATGCACAATGTGAATGCGGGTTCGAGTCTCCCGGGCAATTTCTACCGCCTGAGTAACTGCCAGTGCTTCGGCCAGAACATCCCGACTCTCGCAATAGGCGCGCCAGTCGGTGCGTCCCTCTACCATGAATTGCTGCTGGCGGGTGAGCACCAGGCTTTTTTCCTCGGCATGAATGGCCATGGGGAGTCCCGTGCTCCCAATCCAGCGGGCTGCCTGAACCATTTGCGCCGGTGTAAGATCGGTGAATTCTTCCATTCCGGAAATGAAATAGGTTTTAAACCCCACCACTCCAGCTTCAGCCAGTTCCCGGATATTGCGGGACAATTCCTCTGGTTGTGTAAAATCCGTCCCGGACACTCCACCCCAGAAAGCATAGTCGATAGTACTTCGATTTTTTACAGCGGCCAGTTTGGTCTGCATGTGAGCCAGCGAGGTCACGGGAGGGAGAGAAGTGCAGGGCATGTCGATAATTGTCGTAACCCCACCATAAGCTGCGGCGGTGGACGCGTGTTCAAAATCCTCGCGAAATTCAAACCCCGGGGTGTCGAAGTGAACATGGGGATCGATGCCACCCGGCATCATTAGCCAGAAATTCCCATCAATCGCCTCGCTACGGGGAGCTGGCAGGGTTTTCTTTACCTGCTCCACAAATTGACGATAATCCCGGGGGGTAGCAATGTGCTTCCAATCCACCGGTTCATTCAGCAAAAAACGAACTTCAAGAAAGCGTTCGTCGAAATCAACTTCTGCTACCTGCAACCAATTCCCTCCCACACTCATCAGGACATGGGTAATTGTTTTCATTTCCATAAATCCTGTTAAATCGGTTCGATCTCTTTTATCGACACACCCGCTTCCTGATTAAAACGCTCAATCAAGCGATCCCACTCTTCAACCACCTGGAACCGTTCCTTCCAGTAATCTTCGTCATACCACTGGGCATTTAATTCCGCAACATCTTTACCCTGTTGTTCCACCCAGGTGAAATATTTCAGATTATGAATGGCTTTTTTGTCGTAATAATTCAGTTCCTTGAAATAATGAATGGATTGCTGTTTCACCACGCTGTGCCAGTCGATTTCTGCCTGGTGCTCGGTGTAGTTGCCGTACCGTTCGTTCATCTCCTTCAGGCGAGAATAGTACAATTCTACCGAATCTGTGAAGATGGTGAATATGACATCCTTCTCGGTGAGTTCGAAATATTTGGCTAATTTAATGGAGCTTAGCAGATTTGCCAGGGAAGAAATTCCCAGATTGGGGAGACGTTGCACGGTTTGTTCATCGACGCCCTGTTTCACCAGCCAATCCTGCCCTGCCGGTTCGTTAAAAAGCCGCAGTAATCGCAAAGGATGTTCATCATCGATGGCGGTTACAGCATCCAGATTTTTTACATTGTGAATCCAGGGCACATGTTTGTCGCCAATCCCTTCGATGCGGTGACCTCCGAAACCGTTCATCAATAGGGTGGGGCACTGCAACGCTTCGGAAGCCAGTACTTTGATGTTGGGGAAGCGGGTGCGTAAATAATCACCGGCGGCAATGGTACCTGCCGAACCCGTTGCACTCACAAATGCGGTAAGACGCTGTTCGGGTTGCTTAATCTGGGTGAACAAATCCTCAATGGTAAATCCCGTAATCTCATAATGCCAGATAGCATTCCCAAACTGGTCGAATTGGTTGAAAATCAGATACTCATCGCTCTGGGCTTCCAGTTCGTGGCATTTGTCGTAAATCTCTTTCACGTTACTTTCGCAACCGGGGGTGGCGTACACCTCGGCACCCCGTTCGCGTAACCAGTCGAAACGTTCCTGGCTCATTTCTTCCGGTAAAATAGCCACGGCATGGACGCCCAATAAGGCAGAATTAAAAACCCCTCCACGGCAGTAGTTGCCGGTGGAAGGCCACACCGCTTTATGATATTCGGGGTTGAACCGCCCGGTTACCAGATAGGGAACCAGGCATCCGTAGGTGGCACCAACTTTATGCGCGCCAGTGGGGAAGAATTTCCCTACCAGTCCCACAATGCGCGCTCGTACCCCGGTAATCTCCGGAGGAATTTCCAGATAGTTGATGCCGTTTATTCCACCCGTTTGGGGATCGTTCCGCCAGTTGATGCGAAAAAGATTCAGGGGATGCAGTTCCTGCATATCGATTTGTTTAAGTTTTTCCACGATAGCCGTGGGAATAGTCTCGGGATGCTTCAGTTGCCGAAACGTGGGAAGAATAATCTTTTTCTCTCGCACCCGCTTCAGGGTTTTCTGATAAAAATCCTGATTTTGAATTTTCCAGTTCCAATCGAACATTCCTGCTCCTTTTCATTTACATGATGACGAGTTTCCGATTTTTCACAAATACGATAAATTATTTAAATCGTGGTATTGCATAGCATAATAATTCATTAACTCACACAAGAGTTGTTGCAAAAACAGTAACTGTTTGTGCTCCAGCTACGGGGATAGAGCCTCAATCTGCCTGTAAAGGACTCTCAGAAGTAGCGATTATCGAGTAAGATGCCGAACCCCATCCTCTCCGGCAACAATTACCTCGCTAGCAAGTCCAATAAATAAACCATGTTCCATAATGCCCGCCCGGTGGCACAACTTCTGCGCCAGCATTTCGGGAGAATCGATGGGGCCAAACTGGCAATCCAGGACGACATTACCCTGATCAGTCTTAAAAAAGGTACCTTCCTCCGTTTCCCGGCGGGTCACCGCGGCACCCAGCGATTCCAGGTAGAGATATTCGGAGCGCCAGGCGAAGGGAAGGACTTCCACGGGAACATAGAAACGGGTGCCCAGGCGGGGACTCAGTTTCGATTCATCCACAATAATCACTACACGCTGGCTGGCCTGGGCCAGCACCTTCTCGCGCAACAGCGCTCCGCCGCCTCCTTTAATTAAATTAAGATGGGGATCCACCTCATCCGCTCCATCGATGGTTAAATCGATCATGGGATGCTGATCCAGGCTGGAAAGGGGGATGTTGAGCTTTTGTGCCAGTTGCGCAGTAGTAATGGAACTGGGTATCCCTACGATGTTTTCCAGTTCACCGTTCTTTAGCTTACGCGCAATCTCTTCCAGAGCAAACCGGGTGGTGCTTCCGGTTCCCAATCCTAACACCATTCCACTTCGTACCTGCCGGACTGCTTCCTCGGCAGCCATTTTCTTTAACATCTCCGGTTTCATAAGGGCTCCTCCAATGGATTCATTCCTTGATTCCCTTAAGTGTTAAAATATAGAGAAAAATCACATTTTTTGAAAGATGGAAAGAAAATTATTTTTGTTTATTCTCCTCAAAGTAACTGGAAGATCATTTTCCGGATGACTATCCTCCCTGAACAATCACCCGGAAAAGTTACACTTTTCCAGCACCTTTTTCCCCTTTTATTTAATTTCTCATTTAATTTTTGTATATTGTGGCTGCTATGGGGAAACTGATTATCATATTTCTTGTTAGCCTGATTACTTCCTGGTGGACGGTGGCGGCAGTGCGCAAACTGGCCATTCGTCTGGGAATTGGTTCTCTGCCCTCGCCGCGCAAAATTCATCGGGAATTCAAACCCCTACTGGGCGGATTGGGATTCACGGCGGGTATTGTTCTCACTGCAATTCTGGGAAGCGGGCTCCATTTATTTCCCCAATCCATCTGGCAAAGCTATCTCCATTTCTGGATCGGGCTGGGAATCATTTTAATCACCGGCTTGCTGGACGATATTAAATCGTTAAGCTCCTATATGAAATTTGCCGGTCAGGCTCTGGCAGCTGCAGTTTTGATCTGGGGCGGTTGTCGCATCCAGTCCTTTGTGGGCCCCTTTGGGGGAATTTTCCCGCTGGGAATTTTCGCCGTTCCCTTCACGTTTCTCTGGATTTTACTGGTTATTAACGCCACCAATTTAATTGATGGGCTGGACGGCCTTGCGGGTGGATTGGGTTTTATCATTACGGCAGGATTTGTTCTGGTTGCCTGGCACACCGGGAATCTCTATGTGGTGATTCTGGGGCTGGGACTGATGGGCGGCATTCTGGGCTTCCTGCGCTACAATTATCACCCGGCTTCCATATTTATGGGGGATACCGGGAGCCTGCAACTGGGGTACATTCTCGCTTTCTTTTCCATCGAAGCCATCCGTCTTTCCGGAAGCCATCAGGTGTACTTTCTAATTTCCCTGGTGCTGTTGAGCATTCCCCTTGCCGACTCGATTGTTGCCTTCATCCGACGCCTGGGTGCGGGGAAAAGTCCCTTTCAGGCAGATAAACAGCACATCCACCATCGGCTCTTAAAACTGGGACTTTCCCATCTGGAAACGGTATGGATGATCTACCTATTTGCCATCCTTTACATGCTTCTGGCGGTGGCAATGGCGTACTATCCCGGATTGATGGGATTGTTTCTCTTCATCATTGCCCTGGTAACCACACTGTTTTTAATCTGGCGGC
>JALXCH010000067.1 GCA_026991005.1 Calditrichia bacterium
AAAGATCATTTAATATGGGTAAAGAAAGTGCAGAATGCCATTGTCGAAGGGGCGCAAACCATAGATGTGCAAAAAGACCCCGCAATGTGCGCTTTTGGAAGATTCCTGAATAGCCCTGAGCGTAGAACATTGGAGAAAATCAATCCTGCTCTGCAGGAAATTTTTGCCCGGATGGAGGCGCCCCATAAGCGTTTGCATCATTCCGTCCATGAACTGGAACATATGTTGCAAAATCCCCACATTTCTTCCGCCGAAATCGAAAACTATTACCAGACAGTCACTTTACAAATTCTTCGCGAACTTCTGAAGCTTTTCCATCAGGCGATTAACGAAAATTTCAAAGCCTCCCATCTGGTGCTAAATTGACATTGGGTGGGTAAAAAGTCCACTTGCAGAATACGATATCTCGATAGGATTATTATTGTTTACTGGAAAAAGGAGCCTCTTCCGTTTCCAGGTATAGGAAACAGAAGAGGCTAATTTTATTTCGTCTCGTTTTCGTTGGACTCGGAGGGTGCAGCTTTTTTAGTGCTCTTTTTCTGGTACCGGGCGGGATTCAGATCCGGCAT
Organism: Calditrichia bacterium; assembly: GCA_026991005.1. The sequence goes on from JALXCH010000067.1 coordinate 570, forward strand.
TTTCCAGATATCATTTTCTACAACGTGGTAGAAGCGTTCTTTGAATTCCTGCAAACTAATTCCGGCAGTAGCGGCATATTTAGCCAGCTCGTGGGGATCCTCAAAATCCTCCTTGGTGAGGCGAAGCATGTACCGGCGGGCAATCTGGTAGTACTCCGAGTGGATATCCACCATCCGAACTTTGGTTCGCTTGGTTTTAGGATCAATGATTTCCTTGAAGAACATGGGAACAAAATGCCCTTCCTGAATAGAAACCATAGCCGCGTTCCCTCCCTGGAGTAAGAACTGAGCGGCACAATATCCCAGATCCCGGGTGTATTCCATGTCGTAAGGAATGGGGTCAGCGCAGCGCAGCTCGTAGCCAATATTTTTAGCCACGATGGTGGTTTTAATACCAAACTTCTTCAATTCATCCTGAACATGGAATTTTAAGATTTCTCCAAAATTAACCTCTGCCAAACGGATGTTGTCGTGTTCATCCCGTTCGATGTTAAGAAGCACTTTGAGATCTTGCGGATCCAGTCGCTCCACCAGCCCTTCGGCTAGAATCGCTACCCCATCGGGACGCCCATAGCTTAACCGCTTGATGATGGCACCTACCAGAATATCAACAATCTTTTTCAATCGAATCTTTTGTTCGGGAAATTCTTCCGGAATCACGGTCAGGGTTGCACCCGCCGCTTTTCCAATTCCCAGAGCCAGATGCCCTGCTTTTCTCCCCATGGATACCACAAAATACCAGCGCGAGGTGGTCTGGGCATCCACCATTAAACTTTTTACAATCTCCACACCCAGATGCCGTGCGGTCTGAAATCCAAATGTACAGATGCCGTAAGGCAAATCCAGGTCGTTATCGATGGTCTTGGGAACGTGCACCACCCGGATGCGGCCAGCAGCTTCCTCTTCCACTCGCATGGCACTGTAGGCAGTATCATCTCCACCGATAGTAATGAGCTTATCCACGTTCAGGCGAAGCAGAGAAGTAACCACATTTTCCAGATGTTTTTTATTTTTTGTGGGGTTTTCTCGGGAAATGCCAATGTATGAACCACCCCGGAAGTGAATCCGGCTTACCTGTTCGATGGTGAGATGTTTTATGTGAGAAATATCGCCTCGCATAATCCATTTGAAGCCGTCCTTAATGCCAATCACTTCCACTCCTTCCAGAATACTTCGGATGGTAGCAGCACTGATGACGCTGTTAATTCCAGGTGCCGGACCCCCGCCTACCAGAATAGCCAGATTTTTCGGTGCAATCGTCATCGTGTACCTCCTTTCGTTAAAAACTCGCTAAATCTACCATCATTTCCTGCGAAATTCAAGGTGAAAACGTTTACCGGGTTGGGAAAAAGAGATAAAATAAGAGTGTATGGATATGGAAATGTGTAACTATAATAGAGAGTCTAAGGCTATCATGTTAGTTTTGTGTGAAATGTAACTTTTAATCCGTAACTTTACATTTCGGTGGTAGTGAATTAACGTTTGGAGGAAGATAAAAAAATTAAATAATAATTGATTTAGTTTAATATGCAATTATGTAAAATGAATGCACTTGATTTATATTAATTTTAAGATTATTATTTTAGAAAAGGTAACAAGAATTTATTTTAAATTGAAATTTAAAAAAGGTCTTGAATAATATAAATAAAATTAAAAACACTAAATAATTAACCTTTCCTTTCTAATAAAATATTTGATTTGTTAATTTTAGCTTTAAACTTTTAAAAGGCAAATAATGGGAATTATCAAAACAAATAGAGAAAACTGCTCATGAAAGAGAGAAAATATCGTAGACCACCTATTGTGGAAGTAGTGTGTGAATTCCGATTTAAACATTCTTCCCCATGGGATGCTACAATTCCTGGACTTATCTATCATGAAGTAAAGAAAAAATTTACCAGACGTCGTACTTTACGCAATGTGGGTATGCATGTTCAGGTTGAACATAAAGGTGTATTATTTCAGCCCCGGATGGAAGAAGGGACTCAATTTTTACAGGATGACGAACGGGCTTTTTTACAGTTACAACCGCGCCGTATTTCTGTTCATCATCTGGCACCCTATCCGCACTGGGAAGGATTTAAACCGTTGATCCAGTTAGCATATAAAGCATACTTAAAAGTTGTCCCTGATGCCACTATACAGCGGATTGGACTTCGTTATATTAATAAAATTAATTTCGATACACCAGAAGTTGATTTATCAGCTTTTTTTAATTTTTATCCCTACGTGGGTAGAAAACTACCACAACGTTATACAGGATTTAATCTTCAATTGTTATTTCCCCATGAAGAAGGAAGAGACGCTCTTCAGATGCGTTTGAGCAACGCACCCCCAGAAAAAGAAAATGCAGCTTCCATTCTGTTAGACATTGATTATTTTCTAATAGATTCAAAGAATCTTTCTTCAGAAAGGGGATTGGAATGGGTGGAGAAAGCGCATGAAAACATATTGGCGGCATTCGAAGGGGCTATAACCGATAAATTACGACATCAATTTGAGGAGGAGAAAGTATGACATTTGCCATACCTTCATCATTGGGTATTAAAAATATAGATCTAACATCTGGTTCTGGTAATCCACTCTGGGTTGATGAAGAAATAAATCAGTGGCAAAATAAAACAACTTCACAATTTGAACGTATTAGCATTTTGCCACAATTTTACAAAATTAATCAGCCAGGGGAAGTCTTTAGATTTCTATATGACCATCCTGGTTTAATTGAAGTTGTGTTGGAAGCAGTGGAGATTTTACGAAATGTATTCGGACCGGATGCATCTCTGGAACTGGAATTGGTAACGGATCCAGAAGCGGATGAATCCGAGTTATTTGCCCTGGTAGAAGTCGATATGACTCCTGAAGTAGCCTTGCAAAAACTGGAGGAATTCGATCAAAATTGGCTTCTGGATCGAGAAGAAATTACTAAGGGACTTTTTAATGTAGATGTGACGTTTCGATGAGATTTCAATGGGAAACATTCATTAATCTTGCTGAAAGGCTACATCAGGAAAGTGAATCCTTTGTGGAAACAGAAGCCTATCAGCGCTCGGCAATTAGCAGAGCCTATTACGGTGCATTTGGATTGGCACGCGAAATTGCAGTACGTGAAGGTCTTTCTTTAACTTTTACGGGGGAAGACCATAAAAATGTGGAACAGCATTTCCGGGGAAATTCACAAAAATTTCGTAAACAGATAGGAATAGAGCTGAATCGTTTAAGACGACTTCGGAATAAAGCAGATTATGCGGAATCAATCTCGGGTTTGCCGAAGGAAACGCGAAAGGCTTTGGTGCAAGCACGAAATATTGAATCTAATTTAAAAAAGTTGTGAACAATGTTATTAAGAGTGAATATATTTATCACTGTGAAAAATAAAATATGTATTAAAATTTTAACTTTTTTAGAAAATAGGCAGGTAACGTAATGCCAGAATATTTTATGTTAGAGCGGATTTTACTGCAAGGGTATAAATCAATTCATGAAGCAGATATTGAGCTTCGCCCTATTAATGTGCTAATTGGAGCAAATGGTTCTGGCAAATCCAATTTTATTAGTTTATTTAAATTTATGAACCGTTTAGTCAATCAGGATTTGCAGAAATATGTATTGCAATCGGGTGGAGCTGACCAGTTCCTTCACTATGGACGAAAGAAAACTGAGCGACTTCATATTGAACTCTGGTTTAGTAAAAATAACAATTTAGCAAATAGTTACGAATGTTCATTAATACCCACTGCAGAAGATTTGCTGCTCTTTGAAAAAGAAGCAATTTATTTTCACCACCAAGATCGATACAGGCAACCATATATTGAAGCGAAGTCATTACAGGTACACAAGGAAACAATTTTACCTGACTGGAAACAAGAAGGTATTCAAGTAGCAAGTTCTATTTTTGAATCTATTCAATCCTGGCAGTTGTATCATTTCCACGATACCAGTGATTCAGCCAAAGTTAAACAAACAGGTGATATTCACGACAATCTTTTCCTAAGACCAGATGCCTCGAATCTTGCCGCATATCTATTTTTACTTAAAAAGACAAAACCAGACTATTATCGCAATATTGTAGAAACCATTCGTCTCGCTGCACCTTTTTTCGGGGATTTTATTCTCCGGCCCTCGCCCTTTAATCCTGAAAAAATACGTCTGGAATGGAAGGAAAAAGGATCTGATATTCTTTTTGGCCCCAATTCACTTTCGGATGGAACGCTTCGTTTTATCTGCCTCACCACTCTTTTTATGCAACCACCCGAAAAGTTGCCATCAACTATTGTACTGGATGAGCCTGAACTTGGGTTACATCCCTATGCCATAGCTCTTCTGGCAGATATGGTTCGGAGTGTTGCCAAACATACGCAGGTTATCCTGGCAACCCAGTCGGTAACTCTTGTAAATCAATTCCTCCCGGAAGACATTCTGGTTGTTGACCGAATTGAGGGGAAAACCATCTTCCGACGTTTAACAGAAAAAGAGATGGCTTCCTGGCTTGAAGACTATGGTCTGGGAGATTTATGGGAGAAAAATTTGCTGGGGGGACGTCCTGCGTTATGACAAAAGTGCTTATTTATATAGAGGGACAAACGGAAGAAACTTTTGTTCGTGATTTATTAGCGCCGTATTTCAAACAAAAATGCAGTATTTATTTAATCCCTTCGTTAGCAAGAACAAAACGAACCAGAGCCGGACGAGCGTTTAAAGGTGGGATTGTTTCATACGGTAAAGTTAAAAAAGATATTTTGAAGTTATTGGGTGACAGGAGTGCTGCATTAGTTACCACTATGTTAGATTTTTATGGTCTCCCCAATGATTTCCCCGGAAAGAAATCCCTCTCCTCAGGTTCCCCAACTGATCGTGTTCAACATTTAGAAAAGGCATTTGGGGAGGACATAGGTAGTACTCGTTTTCTCCCTTTCCTTGTTTTGCATGAATTTGAAACATTTATCTTTGTGCAGCCTGAAAAACTCGCCGAAGCATTGCCCGGATATCAGACGGAAGTTCAAAATTTAATTAAAAATGTTAGTCACTTAACTCCTGAAGAAATCAATGAAGGCAAAGATACCCATCCGTCAGCACGAATTTTGAATCTGATTCCTACCTATCAAAAAAGATTACACGGACCGCTTATAATCAAAAAAATTGGTCTGAATTTGGTCAGGAGCAAATGCCCTCATTTTAATAACTGGTTCTCTAATTTAGAAAAATTATGCCCTGGTTAATACGGAATGATTTCTTGAACCGTTCTTTCTTCAAGTGTTTTTTATTCAAAATAATTTTTGCGAGGCTTGTATGCTGTTTTTTCGCACATTACCTTCCGGAAGGGAATAATGTTCCACCCATCACCCCCCAAACTGTTCCAGAGCGATTTCCCGATTTTTAATGCGAGAATTTACCTGATGGTACAGATCGCCGGTACCCAGATCGACCCATTCTCCTCGGTGGACATACACACTCAAAGGTTGTTCCTCGGCCAGTGCAGGTAAATAGAAATCGGTGATAATGGAAGAAAACTCCGGTCGCAGGTATTTCCGAGCCCGGGGAGTAAGAATCTGATAACCCATAAAAATTCCTGTCTGCACCTTTTCGCCAGGAGGATTTCCCTTTCCCAGAAAACCCCGATGGTGGAATGCTTTATCAAAAATCACCAGGTTGTAATCCTGGTAGTTACGGGAAGGGAACACTGCCATGGTTGCTAAAGCAGGATGCTGGCGGTAATGGTGAATGAATTGAGGAAGAGAAATATCCGAAAGGATATCGGAATTCACGGTGAGAATCGTTTCTCCTGCGAAAAAATGTTCGGCGAAAGCAATGCCTCCACCGGTACCCAGGATTTCGGGTTCCATGCTGAAAAGAATTTCCAGCTCCCCCTGGTAATGGGTGTTTAAATGCTGGATAATTTTCTCTCCCTGGTGGTGCAGGTTAATCACGACCCGCTGGAAACCGGCTTTTTCTATTTTCTGAAGAATTAAATCCAATAATGTGGAGTGCCCCACGGGGAGCAAGCACTTGGGTAGCTCGCGCGAAAGTTCTCCCATCCGTGTGCCGAATCCCGCAGCTAAAACCATTGCGGTACGTATTTCAGTGCTTTCCTTCATCGTGTTGTCTTAGATCCTTCTGCTAAACAAATTACAATCCATTTGATTTAAATTTAACCCAAATATATATTCAATCAAAATGTGAAAGCAAAAAAGGACTCTACGCATGAAACGAATTCTGGTAACGGGCGGCGCCGGTTTTCTGGGCTCTCATCTGGTGGAACGCCTTTTGAACGAAGGAAATGACGTTCTGTGTCTGGATAATTTTTTCACCGGTTCCAAACGCAATATTCTGCATTTAATGGACAATCACCGTTTTGAGCTTATTCGCCACGATATTACCCAGCCCATTTTGCTGGAAGTGGACGAAATTTATCATTTTGCCTGTCCCGCTTCACCAATTCATTATCAATACAATCCAGTAAAAACGATTAAAACCAATGTGATGGGCACTATACACATGCTGGGGCTGGCCAAGCGGGTAAAAGCACGGATTTTACTGGCATCTACTTCCGAGGTGTACGGTGATCCCCAGGTCCATCCCCAGCGGGAGGATTACTGGGGACATGTGAATCCCATTGGTATTCGTAGTTGTTATGATGAAGGCAAACGGGTGGCCGAAACGTTAATGATGGATTACCATCGGCAGAACAATGTGGATATTCGCATCATCCGGATTTTCAATACCTATGGTCCTCGCATGGCTGCCAACGATGGGCGGGTGGTAAGCAATTTTATTATTCAGGCGTTAAGAGGAGAGGATATCACAGTTTACGGCGATGGAAGCCAGACTCGCTCTTTTTGCTACGTGGATGATTTGATTGAGGGCGCTATGCGGATGATGAACCAGGATGGTTTTATCGGACCTGTCAATCTGGGAAATCCCAATGAATTCACCATTCTGGAACTGGCTGAGAAAGTGATTCAGTTAACCGGTTCCCGGTCGAAGATTGTATTTAAACCGTTGCCCCAGGATGATCCCACCCAGCGGCGACCGGATATCTCTCTGGCTCGCCAGAAATTAAACTGGGAACCCACGGTGCAACTGGAAGAAGGGTTGAAGCGTACTATCCATTACTTCGATCGGTTGCTACGGGGTGAACCATTAATGCCCGGGCAGTGAGAAAGAAGTCAAATAAAATTAAAGGCTTTTATGAAAAAACGTGTGTTAATTATTCTGTTAATGGTTGCTCTGTCCTTCCCCCTCCTGGCGGGAGAAAGTATCCCTCCTTACCACTGGGTGTGGAATTATTTGAACTATTTGAAGGTAGCCGGGTATCTTCCGGAACTGGATATGACCAATGGACCGACGGACCGGGAAGTAATAGCTGGCTATTTGTTACATATTGACCCGGAAAAAATTCCCGAAGGTTCCCGGGAATGGAAGATGGTGCGCATATTGTTTCGTGAATTTACCGAAGAGATAAACGAAATTGGGAATTCGGGGGGCGATCGCTCCCGGGAATGGTTCCAGAAAATCCTGGAGCGTTTGCAAATGGCTGTGCTTCCGGAAACGGTGCGTTCGCGGGTACGCTTCGGAGCGTTTGGAATGGTAATCCCTCGTTACAAAAACGAGGATGTGACCACGGATTTTCAGTTTCACACCCGATTGGGATTGCAATTTGGAAAACGGTTTACCCTGTATAATAATATGAAAGTGTTTAATCATCTACCAAAGGGCTATATTGGTAAAACTACTCGTAAGCTGTATGCCTACACCGAACAAGCGTATTTGCAAATAAACGGGGGAATTTTTCGTTTCAAAATCGGTCGGGATTACCTGGAGGTAGGACCCGGGCGTACCGGGAAGCTTTTGATGAGTGCGAACAGCCGTCCCTTCGATATGTATCACGCTCAGTTTGGTAAACGCTATTTTCATTTTTCGTTCTGGGGAATTATGCTGGATCCTCGTCCCATTGTGCAGGAGGAATTGAAACAGTACGCTCCGATTGCCCGACGTTACCTGAATGGCCATCGCCTTTCGGTGAATATTAAAAACCGTTATTTTGTAGGGGCTTCGGAAGTGATGGTATATG
>JALXCH010000068.1 GCA_026991005.1 Calditrichia bacterium
GGTATCCTCCAATTTATATGTTTAATCGGAAGATACGATAAATTTTATGTAATGTCAAGATAATTAATATACATACACTGTAAATAGCCAAACTCCAGCACCCCGTCTGCGACGGGGTTCAGAATGACAGAAACACCGCCGCCCTGTCATTCTGAGCGTAGCTCCAGCGAAGCGAAGAATCTCTAAAATTGCGGTTAATCTTATTCAACCGCAAAGAGCGCAATGTAGACGCTAAGGGCGCAAAGATTTTTGAATATTTAAAAGCAAAAAAATTAACCGTAGCGAGCGCAACGTACGCAGCGAAAAATATTTCTGATTTTGATTATTTTTTGGAATTTGAGATTTGTTATTTGGAATTTCTTTTTCATTGCATCCTTTGCGCATTCTCTGCGTACTCTGCGGTTAATCTTATTTAACCACAAAGAGCGCAATGGAGTCGCAAAGAGCGCAAAGATTTTTGAATGTTTAAATGCAAAAAAATTAACCGCAGCGGGCGCAACGTACGCAACGAAAAATATTTCTGTGCATTTTAACCTTATCGTGAGATTTTCCCTACCAGAAAATACCAAGGATTCCATGAATTCAGGGGAAGGTAGAACACCGAAACACCCGTCCCGCAAGGGACTGCACGCACATAGCCCACAAATTCATTTGTGGGAATGAATGCCATACCAAAATTTCCCATTCCCGTTTGGGGCGGAAAAATTTTTGGTTGACATCCATACTTCCAATTGACGGTGTCTCCTCTGCACTCATCATATTTCACAGGTTTCATTAAATTAAAATCCTGTGGACACACCAAAGCTGATCCGAGGATCCCAGGCTTTGTACGGGGATTTATCGCTTTGTAAAACATCAAAAAGTACTTCCAGAAAAGCCACGGAGGTTTTTCCCACTTTTTGCCGAAAACCGCCTCCTACCAGTAAAAAGGGCACCCAGTCTCGCACATGGGAATTGTGAATAAAATACTCGTCATAATTGATGTAGGCAAATTCACCGTGCACATAGGCTTGCGGAATGAAGTGAAATTGGGCAAAAACACTGCCTCCGTAATTGTGGGAAGTTATGGTGCGGTGTTCCTGTTTGTCGCGGAAATACTCATATCCCAGTTTAATTCCGCCGGTTAGTGCCGGAGTTATGTGATAACCAATAAGAGGCATAATGCGCAGGCTGAGATAATTTATGAAAGTGAATCCAAAACTTCCCCCAAAAAAGACCCGTGAAGGTTGAGGTGCTGCCTGGGGGGTTTTTTGCTGCTGTAATGTTACGGTCGTATCCGTAACCTGTGCCAGGGATAGGGTAACTGTCAACAAAATGGCCAGAATCGCCCATTGCTTCATGGGAAAACTCCTCCTGTAAATTTTTCTAAAAATATAAAGGATGCTGTTACGAAACCAAATGGTTTTTTCTTTTAAATGCGAATTACGAATTAAAATAATCCCGTAATATGGCCTTCATCGTCAATATCGATCTTTTCCGCAGCGGGTGTGCGCGGTAAACCAGGCATGCGCAAGATGTCGCCGGTCAACGGTACCAGAAATCCAGCCCCGGCCGAGATGACAATTTCCCGTACCGTCACCAGAAAATCCTTGGGGCGACCTAGCAGTTTGGGATTATCCGAAAGCGATTGCTGGGTTTTGGCAATGCAAACGGGAAGTTTATCGTAACCCAGTTTGTAGATATCTTTCAGCTGCCTTTTGGCCCGGCTGGTGTAATCTACTGCCCGTGCACCGTAAATTTCACTGGCAATTGTTAGAATTTTTTCCTCTACCGGCAAGTTCCAGTCATAAAGCTGGTGGTAATGGCATTTTTCGCCCTGTACCATTTCCACCACTTTTTCGGCCAGGGTAACACCCCCTTTGCCACCCTGTTCCCAGACATTCACCACGGCATAATCAATCCCATTCTCTTCGCAAATGTTGGCAATAGTGCGAATTTCCTCTTCGGTATCTTCTGTAAATCGGTTAATTGCCACAATAGCCTGCATACCAAATTTGCGCATGTTTTCGATATGTTTTTCCAGGTTTCCCCGGCCTTTGAAGATAGCTTCAGGATTGGGCTGGTTCACTTCCTGCAGCGGTACTCCACCGTGCATTTTTAGCGCCCGTGCGGTAACCACCAGAACTACCGCCGAGGGGCATAACCCACCATAGGGACTTACGATGTCGAAAAACTTTTCGGCACCCAGGTCGAAACCAAATCCAGCTTCGGTTATCACATAATCTGCTAATTGAAGTGCCAGTCGGGTGGAGATGATGCTATTCGTCCCCTGAGCAATGTTGGCAAAGGGACCGCCGTGTATGAATGCGGGACCGTTTTCGATGGTTTGCACCAGATTGGGCAATAAAGCATCTTTTAAAAGGGCAGTTACTGCTCCCTGAATGTTTAAATCGCTCACCCGAAACGGCTCCCGATCTTCGGTAAATCCCAATAAAATGTTGCTAATTTTTTCCTTGAGTTCCGAATAGCTTCGGGAGAGGCAAAGAATAGCCATAATCTCCGAAGCGGCGGTGATGTCGAAACCGGTTTCCCTGGGGATACTATTGGTTCGTCCTCCCAGGCCTATCACGATGTCGCGTAAAGCGCGGTCATTCATATCCATTACCCGGGGCCAGGAAATCTCTCGTACCGAGAGTCGTTTCTCCCCTTTATTGAAGTGCAAATAATTATCCAGCGCTGCCGAAATAAGGTTATGGGCAGCAGTAATGGCGTGCAGGTCTCCGGTAAAGTGCAGGTTAATGTCTTCCATTGGGAGCACCTGGGAGTAACCTCCGCCGGCAGCTCCGCCTTTGCGTCCCAGCACCGGTCCCAGCGAAGGCTCACGCAATGCTGCTGTGGCATTGGTACCAATGTATTTCAAAGCCTGGGTTAGTCCGATACTAACGGTGGTTTTTCCTTCCCCGGCAGGAGTTGGGGTAATGGCACTTACCAGGATGAGCTTCCCGGAGGAACGCTTTTCATTAAAAATTCGACGAATACTCTCCATTTTAATTTTGGCTTTGTAATCGCCGTACAGGATGAGGTCTTCCCGGGATAACCCAATCTGTTGAGCAACTTCCCAGATGGGAAGAAGATGAGCCTGTCTGGCAATTTCTATGTCACTTAGCATGGTACTCATTCCGAATCCTCCTCTGGTTTTTGAGCTCGAATCACCACAAACGAACCATTCCCGTAACCCGGTTGGGGCGATTCAATTTCGTGAATGTCTTCCAGTTTATGAAAAATCGTTTGCGCAAATTGAAAATTTTTGAACCCAGCCTGTTGCAAATGGTGTTTCACTTCCGTTACCGAAAAGAAGGTTGCTACCCGGTAGAACACATTTTTTTCTTTGAATTTTTGATAGATTCTTCCCACCGGGCTTTCTCGGTCAATAAATCCCAGAAGCAAAAACTGCCCGGGGCGCAATACCCGATATGTCTCGCGCAAAGCTGCGGCGACATCATCCAGAAAACAGATGGTGGTAGCCATCAGAATCAGATCCAGACAATTGCTGCGGTAGGGTAGGGCTTCGGCAACTCCAATCTGGATATCAATACCACGTTGCCGGGCAATAGTGCCCATTTTTCGGGATGGTTCCAGTCCGTAGGGAATTTTCAAGGGCACGGCAAACCGTCCGCTTCCCACGCCAATCTCCACCGCGCGTTCAAAAGGGGGTAGCAACAGTTTGAGTGCTGCCACTTCCGCCTGGTAAATCAGGGAGTGAACTTCAAACCAGTGTTCGTACTGACTGGTGTGTTCTTCGAAAGGCTGGATTTTAGCCATCAAATTATTCCTGCAATTCTTTAATTTCCACAATATTCCCCGAAAAATCTTTCAGAAATACAGTTACTCGATCCTCCCGGGGAATGCGGATAATGGGTAAATTCAGGCTTGCAGCTTTTTCAATCACGGATTCCCGGTTGAGAACCTCCAGACATACGTGGTGTACAGTGTTCTTGGCAGGGAGAAACGATTCATCCAGAAAAACTTCTACCTTAAGTTGTTCGCTGCCAAACACTAGGACGGTGAGTTCCCGGGACAGGGAAAAGATGCGTTGGGCAAGTTCCGAAGATAAAGTGAACTGGTACAAAAAGGATAAACCCAGAACATGCTGATAAAACGTTTTCGCTTCTTTCTCGGAACGATTTGGTACAGCCCAGTGATTGAATCGAGAACCGTTAGCCATGGGCAGCTCCTTTGCCAGGTTCGGGCATCAGTTTTTCCACAATCCAGCCATCTAAAATGGAAGCCAGAATCATCAGGCCGGTGAGAACGGCGGTGAACTTCAAACCAAAATAATAAATCATCATGGGGAGTAGGGGAATTTTAATTGCCCGGTTGTACAGGAAAATGGTGAGGAGCATGGTGCGCATCCCCTTATTGCGTAAATCTACCAGTAAGGGATACCACAAATAAATAGGGCCGGTAGAGATAATGCCTCCTGCTATCGCCAGAAAAATGCCTTTAATTCCCGATTCTTTCCCCAGATGTTTTTTAACCTGTCGGGGATGGAAAAAGAGGTTAAAAAGAAAAATGAGAAAATAAACACCCACCAGGGCAGGAATTATTTTTAAAAATAATTTCCCGAAACGGTGCAGGCTTTGTTGTGCTATTTCCGGGTAAAATACAAGTAAAAGGAGATGAATCAGGAGCATTATTCCCAGAAAGCCCCATACCAGTGCCGGCGAAACTTTTTCCGAAGTTGCTTTTTTCATGATAGTGCCCCCATAATAAGAACTGTCAACATCGCTACAAGGATGGAGGTAACAAAAGCAGTTAGGTTGCGGGTGATGGCATAGCGTTTTCCCAGCATCAGCGCCTCGGCGGGGAGTTGTACTATGCCCACCGTGACCCAGCTTACAATAAATGCTGTTACCGCCAGCATACTGATACCCTGTTTTAACAGCTCCCCACCAATGATGTAGCTGGTGAGGGGATTACTCGATGAAATGCTCCCCACTACCGCCCCGATGAGGGAATCGATAAAAATATTGCCAGTAAACAATTGGCGCAGGGTATTGGCAGGTACCAGGGTAAACATCAAAGAAATAAGCAGCAGAAGACTCAGAACAATGGGAATACTCTGGGTAATATTTTTCCAGGTCTTTTTCCACGCCGAAGCTAATGTGGGAGCTGTTTCTTCTGATTTGGCATTTTTTCTGAGGTGATGAGGTTGATGAACGTTGTTGGTGTCTGTCATTTTCGTTACCTTCATTCTTTTTTAATTATCCAGGGGTTTGCAGAAAAAATCTTTAACCATTCTTCCGGCTACCGGTTCAGTTCACAAATATCTAATTTAAATTTGAATATCGAATTTCAAAAAGAAATTTTCAGGTTTCGATGGGATGTGTAAAAAAGGAGATTCCCTTTTTCACATATTTAAATCTCCTTTCATGCCTATTTTTTAAAGAAAAAACGCTGCTGGTATGGAAACCGGGCAGCGTTTTAACGTTCATAAAACAGAGAATGGAGTGGATTAAGCTTCTACCGTTTCCTTCTTCAAATTCTCCAGGTAGTGTTCGGCAGCAACTGCCGCGATGGAACCATCGGAAACCGCCGTAGTAATCTGGTACAGCACTTTGTTGCGGACATCCCCCACCGCATACACGCCGGGAAGATTGGTCTGCATGTGTTCGTCGGTTACGATGTAGCCCCACTCATTCAGTTCAACCTGGTCTTTCACCAGTTCGGTGTTGGGATTCAAACCGATGTACACGAAAACACCCTGCACCGGGATGTCCCGGGTTTCGCCGGTGGCGCGGTCTTTCACGGTAATGGACTCCACTTTCTGATCCCCGTTAATGGAGACCACCTGGGTGTTGAAATGGCATTCGGTGCGGTCGCTCTGCTTCACCCGTTCCAGCAAGATTTTTTCTGCTTTACTTTCCGGTAAAAATTCGATGAAATGAATTTTGCTGGCATATTTAAGAATGAACAGACCTTCCTGCAATCCGGAATTTCCGCAGCCAATAACCGCTACATCTTTACCGGTGAAGAAAGCAGCGTCGCAGGTAGCGCAATAGGAAACACCGCGTCCGGCAAATTTGTCTTCGCCCGGAACACCTAATTTTTTGTAGGTGGTTCCGGTGGCAATAATAACTGTTTTGGCTTTGATGTCCTGGCCGTTAAAACGGATGCGTTTGGGGTTGCTTTTCAAGTCCAGTTCTTCCACCAGACCGGTGGCAATTTCCGCCCCAAACCGTTCGGCCTGTTTACGCATGCGGTCGGCCAGTTCATGCCCGGTAATCCCGTCCGGAAATCCGGGATAGTTCTCAATCATATCGGTTGTTTCTACAGCCCCGCCCACAACTTCTTTTTCCAGAACCAGGGTGGAAAGCTTCCCTCGTGCAGTATAAATGGCCGCAGTCAGTCCCGCAGGACCTGCACCAATGATCACCACATCGTATTCATCTTTCAGTTTACTGGGAGCTGCTGGTTGAGACATACTGAAAATTAAATTTCCCATCTTATCACCTCGTTTATTTTATTCTCATGATTTTTCAGCTGGAACTACGAAATTTCGTACTTCCAGATTCTATTTGGTCTATACAAAAACAAATTGCATATTTCTGATGAACGAAACGGGAAAAAGTAACATGACGGATGAAAATGGGAGAGGTAAATAGGTATCCGTAGAAAATTGGAGGAAACGTGATGAAAAATGTCCGCTGGGAACGGATTGTAATAAATTGGCTGCTGTTGGGAATTTTTGTGGTGGGAATAGGATGGAGTTGTGCCAGAGCCCAACAGCAATCTTCATCCGAGCAAAAAACGTCCGTTAAGGAAGGTGCCATGGAAAAAATTCATAAAAGTGAAGCCGAGTGGAAAAAGCTGCTCACCCCGGAGCAATATCATGTGTTGCGGGAGAAAGGTACCGAACCTCCCTATAAAGGTAAATATTATCTTCTGGATGAAGAAGGAATTTACCGTTGTGCCGCCTGTGGAAATCCCTTATTTAGCTCGCAAACCAAATACCATTCCGGCAGCGGTTGGCCCAGCTTTTATGATGTGATTTCCTCCGGTGCGGTGGAAACACGTCTGGATACCAGTTATAGGATGGTGCGCACGGAAGTGGTGTGTGCCCGATGTGGTTCTCATCTGGGACATGTTTTTGATGATGGCCCTGCTCCTACGGGACGGCGCTACTGTATTAACTCCGTGGCTTTACAATTTGAGAAAGCGGAGAAATAATGGAAAACGCATAAGGACATATCCCGATTAAGGCGCAAACATCTCTGTTTGCTTGCGGGGTGATTCCGCCTAATACACCAACACCCCTGTTTACTCTCGGGATTGAATCTTCCAGGATTCAAAATTGTCTGGCGCAGCCATACCTTTTAAAAACGACTTCAGGGTAAATAGTGGGAGGTTTACGTGATTTATAAATTACGAGTTTTAAATTATTATAAACATTCCATCCCTTTGCGGTTCAAAAAAATTAAAGCCATAGAGTTCACTCATTAACTGTTTTTTAATGATTTTTCAAAAAAAAATGCGCTGAAGTCGCAATGTAAAAGAGAATTCCAGATCATAAATTTCTTTTATCTTCCACAAGAGTTATCCTTTTTATTCTAATTCGAAATGTGGGCAATTTTCTGCTCAAAAGAAGAACATTTGAGTGAAAATATTGGGTATTGCTTAAAGAAATTATTAAGAAATGGGAGTGTTTGGTAAAATGTAAATTCCCGTATTTGCGCCAGTTTTAAATAAAATCCAGTGTGTGATTCTTGAAAATCAGCTCAAAAATTTCATAAAAACAGAAGAGAAGAAAAGTAGCCCGGTAAACTGTACTCCAGAGGTAAAATTATTTTCGGTTGATTTCAAAATACGCCTTTCCTTAAATTCGGCATTTTGGAAGGGAAGACCTTTCTTATCGGATTTATCATAAAACGGAATCATCTGGAATCACGGAGGCATACAATGGCAAAATATAAAGGATTTAGCAAAAAGGAGTTGCTGGAGATATATCGCTTAATGCTCTTAAATCGCCGTGCGGACGATAAGGAGCTTATTTTACTTCGTCAGGGGAAAGCCCATTTTCATATTGGAGGGTCTGGCCACGAAGCAGCCCAGATCGGTGCGGTTAAAAACTTCGACACCAGTAAGGATTGGGCTTATTGCTACTATCGGGATCAGGCCTTTGTTATGGGATGGGGAATGACCATTCAGGAGGTATTCTTACATCACCTGGCGAAACGGGACGATCCCAATTCCGGGGGACGCCAGATTGGCGCGCATTGGGGACACCGCAAGCTCCGTATCGTTACGCAATCCTCCTGCACCGGAACGCAGTTTCTCCATGCCGTGGGAACTGCGATGGCCATTCGCAAATCCGATGGCGATGAACTGGTGTATGTCAGTTCCGGGGAAGGCACGACCAGTCAGGGAGAATTTTTTGAGGCACTCAACTGGGCCAGTCGCGACAAACTTCCGGTAGTGTTTCATATTCAGGACAACAAGTACGCTATCAGCGTACCGGTATCCCAGCAAACTGCCGGAGGTTCCATCTATCATCTGGTAAAGAGTTATCCCAATTTATTGAGTGCTCGGATTAATGGCACGGATTTTTTTGAGGTTTACCAGACGTTTCGCAAAGCCACCCAGTATGCCCGGCAGGGTAAGGGACCCGCGATTA
>JALXCH010000069.1 GCA_026991005.1 Calditrichia bacterium
ACTGCTTCATTTTTAATCCGCACTTCATCAATATACCCTTCAAAAAAACTGGTGCCATTTCCTTTTTGGCCAACATACAAATTATCATTGGACACTGCGGCACGCATGTCCATATTGGCGTAATTCGTTGTTGTCACATCCACTCCATTTACATACAACCGTAATGTGCCCGCCGTGGAATTACAAATCACTGCAATATGATTCCATTGGTTTATAGCGATCGATTTCTCCGCATTGAAGAAATGACCGCTTCCTCCATCATCATAAACAGTAAAATACCAGTCCGCACTATCCCCATCCGTGGTTACATGCCAGATGCTGATATTGAAGGAATAGTACCTTTGCAACACACGGTCGTAGGTTTGCAGGGTTGTAGGATAAATCCAGCACTCAATCGTATAATCTGTAGCCCCATCCAGCATCTGCAAATACGGATCATTAAAATACTTGACATAATCATTCACTCCATCAAATTCCAGGATGTAATGATTCTGTCCCAGAACAGAAAACGTAAAAACCAGTAAAAAGAGCACCACCAAACTTCCTGATTTAACAATTTGCATAATAACCTCCTTTTTGTTTTGGACAAACAAAGTGTTGAATTATTTCATTAAAACCAATTTGATGGTTCGGGTATTAAATCCAGTCTGTAACATGGCAAAATAAATTCCGCTCTGGACCTTATTCCCCCGGGCGTCTTTGCCATCCCATTGCACCTGATAGGTTCCGGCATTCAGAAACCCATGGAAAAGGGTGGCTACCTTTTGTCCCAGACTGTTATAAATTGCCAGTTGCACCTCGGCGGGACCTTCCGTAAGCAGAGGAATGTCGAACTTTAAAGTAGTGCTGGGATTAAAGGGATTGGGGAAATTGGGATAAAGATGCACCGTCCGCGGGATGTTGGAAGAAATCGTGGTTAAATTTCCCTGATATATGGAAACAGAAATGGGTCCATGGAAGGTGCGTTTTCCGGTTACATCCACATCGGCCAGTTTGTACCAGTACACATGTCCCGAGGTAACGGTCTGGTCGGTATAGCGGTATTCATGCCGCAGGGTAGAATTGCCCTGACCTTTCAGTTCCGGATGAGTGGTATAATCGGCAATCCGCTGGTACGTGCCTTCCTTTTCCAGTGCCCGCCAGATTTCAAACCCCTGGTTGTTCACTTCCGATTCGGTGACCCAATTCAGTTGAACAGCTCCATCCTCCACCGAAGCGGTGAAGCTGGTGAGCTCCACGGGAAGGGAAAGATCGGAGCCGTTGTAGTTCCAGGGACGCCAGGTGGGTTCGGCTGCATCGCCAACTGTCGTCGAACCTAATCTTGCATTTAAACCACTTGCTTCATCCGCTGTTACAGAACCGCTTCCTTCATCAAAATGAAAAAGAGCGGCTGTATTGGCATCAGATACATACTCCGGATCATTTTTGTGATAGTGTAAATTTGCAGGATCTTCAGCCCCCTTTTTACATCTTACTTCATCAATCCAACCATTAAATCTTACAAAATTAACATCACCTTCTTGAGAAGTGTTAGTTAGATTTCCTGAATATGCAATATATAAATTATCATCATCACTATTTCCAAGCATACTATATCCATTATATGTACCGGCTGATTTATCAACACCGTTGACATAAAATTTTATTCCATTGGAACTACTTCGTATTGCTGCAACATGAACCCATTCATTGGTAGGTACGGCATTATTTACAGAATAATTTCTATACCATCCATTAGATGTATTAACAAATAATGCCAATTGACCGTTTGTTCTTAAATAGAAAATAAATCGACTCCATCGACTAAAAATAGCCATATTATCATTCCAACTATTAATATAAATCCAACATTCTAACGTATATTCTGATTGGCTATTTAACCTATCAAGAGTTGAATTATCATCCAGTCTTACATAATCATCAACACCATCATATTCTAAAAAATACTGGTTCTGGGAGAACCCCAGTGCTAAAAGGATAGTTAAAAGCAAACCCAAAACAAACTTCAAGTTCCTCATATTGTTGACCTCCTTATTTTTACTAATTTTCTAATAAATACTACCCTCATAAAGTGCAGAATAATGGATATTAATTTCACCCCTTTATATTTACTTTCTAATACCTCCCTGTCGTAAATTTTCCCTGCCGTCATCGCACATAGGAAAAAGGCTCTGCCTGGTGCATCCGGACGGGACGAAAAAAAACAATGTCCCCTCTGATGCACCCGGGCACCATTTATCCCGAAAAAAGCAGCACCCAGCGGTGGCGGTGTGCAGGAGGACGATCCGGAGGGTGGGGCTCCGGATCGTCCGCACTTTTTCGCACCACCGCACAAGCACCACGGTGCAAGCACCACGGCGCAAAGCACTACCGCACAAGCATCATCTTCCGTACCTGCATCTGTTCTCCTGCTTTCAGTACCGCAAAATAAACGCCACTGGCCTGATGGCGTGCCTCCCAGCGTACCCGGTGTTCCCCCGCTTTCATCTTTCCATGCACCAGTTGGGTAACCCGCCGCCCGGTAATATCATACACCTCCAGGGTCACCTCCTCCTGCCGGGGAATGGTAAAGCGAATCTCCGTAGCCGGATTAAAGGGATTGGGATAATTGGGCAACAGCGCAAAGCGATACGGTGTCGTTTCCGGAGAAGGCTCAATCCCCACTGTACCGACATAAGGAATGCGGGCATACATCAGGTAGTAGCCCATGCTGGAACTGGGCGAAGCTTCCGTCCAGACCACATCGGCACCGCCTTCAAATCCAACCGTGGGCATTGCCGGACGTACCACCCGCCCAATCGTGGGATTCTTCACCGAATAACCGCTTCCATTGACATAGTTGCAATTGCTCAACTGTTGGGGCGGGTTCCAGGTAGTACCGCCATCGGGAGAGGTGGCGTACCACACGTTGTACAACAGATAGCCAGAGGTATCCACACCCGTTTGCTGCATCCAGACCACATACACCCCGCGATTGGGATCCACAGCAATGTTGGGGCGCTGCACCGAAACCGTATCCGGTGTGTCGTCGATTTGAATGGGAGACGTCCAGTTAGTGCCATCGTACTTCTGGAACATGATGTGCCGACCGTTGGCATCGTAGTAAGCCATGTAGAGATTCCCCGCAGGATCGCTGGCCAAAGAGGGCTCACCCTGCCGGGTACCCGCGTTGCCCCAACCAATGGGATCCACCACCGAAAGAATGCCGTTTCCGGGAACCAGGTCTAACTCGGAGACACCCACATTCCCATCATCCCGATAGGATTGCACATCGTAGCTGGAAATGCCCAGATAATCGTACACAAAATCGCCGGTGGAGAAGGTATCCGGTGCCGCACCGTAGCGATCGTACAGCCAGTCCCGTCCAATAATCCACAGCTTTTTCCCTTGCAGGTTCAGGTAGTTTATCAGTTCCGGGTTATCCTCATCGTTGATGTTCCAGAATGCCAGGTGGTTCAAATCGTCCCCGGTAAACCAGATAACCAGATCCCGTCCGTTCAAATCCGAAGCCGTGGGTTTCTGTGCTGCCATGCCACCCACATCCCCGCAATCGAATACGGAATAGGGCATCCCCAGCGAATCCAGCGCTCCGGTAATGATGTACTCGTTATTCCACTTGTTGTCGTCATCCACCACCAGCACATCGGAAGAGGAGGTAATTCCCAGAGCATTGAGCACATCCTGAGTAAATGCCACGCGGTCGCTTACCGGCAACTGGTAGTACATATTGAAGAAGCAGGAGAGCGTTTGGGAAGTCCCGTTGTCGTAGTAAATCACCGAACTGAGTCCCGCAAACTGGTAGCTCGACGGTCCCATCTCGTACACCGAAACCGCCCCCGGTACCGGAGTACATCCATCCACATACCGGGCGGTGCTGGGATCGCCATCGTTAATGGGGGTTAAAATTTCGGGTTCGGTGCTCCACCCACTACCCGGAATGTACCGGGAGAACAGCACTTCGTACTGATTGGTTAGCGGCTGGGGTTTATCCTCCCAGGCAGCGTACATCCGGCCATTGGGTCCCGGCGCAATATCCACATCCATCCAGTTAAAGGGCAGGTAGTTTGGTGTAGGAAATACCGCAGTCAAATTGTCCGTAACCCAGGTGGCTCCTCCATCGGCACTATGGCTGACGTAAATGTTGGCATCGAACACCGGCGGATCGTTCCAGATGGAGAAAATGGAGAAAATCTCGCTTCCGTCCAGATTCAGATTTACCGTTTGCACACCGGTATTGTTGTCGATGGTATCGGCGGTCACCGGGGTACTCCACAAACCGTTTTCCCACACAGAAAACATGAGGTCGCGTTTCCCGTTGTCCTTCTTTTCCTTCCAGGTGGCGTAAATTTTACCGGTATTATCTGCCACCACAGCCGGTACACCTGTGGCATTGGTGGTACTCTGGCTCAACTGCACCGGCGGATCCCAGGAACCGAAAATCCAGTTGTAGGTCACGTACCAGATGTTCATATTGGTATAGTCGCTTCCCGGCTCGAACACCACAATTAAATCCCCGTTGGAACTGCGAGCACTGTTGCGCGCCCCACTATAACGCGTGGCGTTGTAGTAATCCACTTCACATATCGGAACCAGATTTTGCTGCGCCAGCAGCACCGTGGTTAAAACCAATAAAGCCACAATTGTTAAAACCCGTTTCATAAAACCCTCCGGATGTTGTTAGTTCAATCTTTCTTTCGTACTTCAGCATCCCTCCCAACATCCCCTGCATCCCTAACAATTCCATTCCGAACCTTCCCACTAAAGCCCACCTCAAGGGAATTCTTCCCGGAAGAAGACAGGATGCTAAACCATAGCGAAAAATCAATGTATTAGAGCATTTTTATTCTGTTATGGCAAATACAGCAAACGCTGCACACGGGTTGTTCGACCAGACTGAATCTGGAGAAAATAAATTCCTGCCGAAAATTTCTGCTGCCGGAAGTGAATTCGCAGCCGATGGCGCCCCGCGGAATAGTATGTTGGCGGAAGCAGTACCGCGACTTCCTGCCCCAGTATGTTCAGTAAACGAATCTGTACCGGCTGGCGCCGGGTTTGAGTCCATTCCACTACCGTGCTGCTGTTAAAAGGATTGGGATAAGCCGGATACAGATGCAGGTTCTCTGTGAGAACTGCCGGGTTGTCTGATGGCGCCATTCCCGTAAATACATTAAACCACACCACCGGCAGGGTCTGATATTCATCCGGAGAAATGACGTACACCCGGTTGGAATCCTCCAGTTGCACACCGGAAGAAGAAACCACCCCATAGCGATACAGCAAAGTATCCCCCACATGATCATAATCAAAATCCACCGTAGCCTGGTACACCCCGTTGGAATCAGGCCCGGTAAAGGTGGGGCTATTTTGAATATTCCCCAGCGGAGGAATATTCCCCAGCAGCACCAGTGTCTCGTCCGCTTGCAGCGGGCGGTTGCTCATGTTGATGCGGAAGGTGACATGGCGTTCGGTACCCAGCTGCACCGTTTTAGTTTCCGACCAATCCCACCAGATGTTGTCCCGCCGCGCCCGCACGCGGAAGTAGTAGGTGCCCAGGTCACTCACCGTAATGGTGTAAAAGGTATCCGGGATGGCGGCATTCAAAGTAACCCAGTTTCCACCGGGGCGCCGTTGCTGCAACTCGTAGTATTGGGCATGCAGACGATGGCTCACATTCCAGGAGAGAATGAAGCTGGTAGTGCTTAACATGTGGAGGGTATCGCAAATCATGGGATTGGGAACGATGCCCTTTGCTCCGCCATCCACCACCGCATCTCCGTAACCCACGGCATAAAACGTTCCGGTGATGTCGTACCAGTTGTTATTGTTCCCGTTCCAGCCCATGTTGAGGTGGAAATAGCCGTTCCCTTCGGCGTATCCATCGGCCACCACGGCGTGTCCGGGATTTCCGCTGGGGCTGGAGATGGCCAGCGCCGCCGGACGGGCATCCATCATGTTGTTGCGCAAATGGGTGAAAAACGTACTGGAGGCGCTCATGTAATGCCCGCTGTGGCGGAAATAGTTGTGCAGCGCATTGGGAATGCGATTCACATTGGAAGAAGAACCGTTGTACTCGTAATTCATATCCACAGCAATTCCGCAATGGTAGGTAAGCAATCCCGCCGCCGCTTTCTGGGCGCCGGTGGTGAACACGTTGTAATAGTTGTCCAGCGTATTTGCCCAGTCGTACCAGGTGTTGCCGAAATTGGCCGAAAGCCATCCGGCGTCGTCTTCGTAGTAGGAGTGGCTGCCGGTACCCCGGGGCGGCCAGCGATAGTAGGCCAGAATCTCCGCCATGGCCGTGGCTACACAACCCGCTGGCCAGTGATTGGGTGTGTAAATGTTGAATACCATAGAACCGTTCACATAACTCTGTCCCCAGGTGGGGGTGGGGAAGAAATAAATGGAATCCTGCCGGGAAGAAATGGTAATGGACGAAGTTAAGAATGGCCCGTACCACACGGCACTGCCAAACAGTTTCAGAGAATCCCGGGGAGAGAGTTCCTGGTGGGAAAGCAGTGCCCGCCAGAAACGCCGATACTGCTGGAGCAATTCCGCCGGTGCCTGCCCGGAACGCAATGCCCGCTGGCGCAACTGCAAATCCCACCGTACCATTTCCGGGAAGATATTCCCCACCCGGGCATCATCCACAAAAGGTGACTCATCGGAATAAGCCAGGATGGGCACCATCTCTTCCCGGGCGGTCAGAATGAGAAATCCCCTCGGTTGCAACTGAACCACATATCCCAGCGTGTCTCCCCCTTCTTCCCGGGGAATTTGTAAAGGCTGCAGGGAAAGAATCCGGTAAGGGGCGTTTCCCCGGCTGTGGTTAAAGTAGGGAGAATGCTTCAGGAAACAGCGAGCTGCTTGCTGCGCCTGCTGGGGCGAGATGGACACCTCTCCTGCCCAAAGGGTAAGCACCATTCCCAGCAGCAGGATAAACAGCATAAGCAGCTTTCTTCCGCCCGGCAGAGCGGTTCCCTTATTCAGTGCAGACCGGACGCCACCCGGGAAACGGTTCCCCCATAACCGTAAACCTCGTTTCCCGCTTTTCCCATCATATTTCCCTGCAAAAAGGCTCATTTTATTCCCGTAAATTCTTTTTTCATGGATTCGAAACACAACGAAACCCCACATTCACCAGTGTGGCGTTGGGGTGAATTCCCAGCCGCATGGTGGTGCGGGTCACCGCAAATTCCGTATTCCAGGCACCGCCTCGCACAGTGCGCATGGAGGTACTGTCCGGGCCAGTGGGATTTACCCAGCCGCCTTCCGGTTCCTGCCGGTAGTAGGTGTACTGGTAAAAATCCGAGCACCATTCCCACACATTTCCGCTCATATCGTACACGCCATTGGGATTGGCTTCCCGGAAATACCCTACCGGAGTCAGGGCAATGGCGCCATCGATTTCGTACGGGTCGCCGCTGTTTTGAAAATTCGCCTGCTTACCGGTGATGGTGTCGCTTCCGGCAGCGTAAAGATATTTTACCTTGCGGCGGGAATCCCAGCTTGCCGCCATCTCCCATTCCGCTTCGGTGGGCAAACGTTTTCCGTGAAAACGGGCGTACATCTCTGCACCGTACCAGGAGACGTAAATAACCGGAAAGAAATCTGCCTGCTCTGCTACCCGGAAGGTTCCGTTCTGCCAGTCAATATAGCTAAATGGGGTGGCCTGCCGGGTGCGACACAGCACATGGTTGGGGTGCCGGGCATCGTACACCACCCCCTGGTGCACGGTAATTTTCCCCTGCTGCAAAGCCTGATTTAAAAACGCCACGTACTGGCGGTTGGTCACCTCGTGCACCTCGATGCGGAAAGGTGAGAGGGTCACCGGATGCTGGGGACGTTCGCTGCTCCACCCGGTTCCCTGCGGGGCGCCCATGGGGAAGGTTCCCCCGGCGATTGCCACGGATTTTCCCAGGCACCTGGGTTGGTGCGCTACCGGCGGTCTGGCATTCGCAACGCGGGAAGAAAAACGCAACAGGGAATCCAGCACGAAACGGTACAAATCGTGCAGGAAGCGAGCCGTCTGGGGTTGTACCGCCGGGTCTAATCGCACACTGTTGGGTGTTTCCAGATGCAGGGCATGTTCCACCAGGTCGCTGCGTAAAGAGCCGTAGGTGCGGGTGCCCAGCCCGGAATAGAAAAAACTCACCGTTTGCCCCAGCACGCGGTAGTGCCGGTCTTCGGGCAGATTGCCAAACACCAGTTCCGGTGGATTCTGCCAGTACTGATGGCGGTGCCGATAGTAAAATCGTTTGATGCGGCGCAACTGATCGTGAGTGAACCCCACGCCCATCCCTTCGATAACGGGACGCGGGAGGCGGCGGCCATCCGGCAGGCGCACGGTCAGGTCGTGGCCGTGGAAGCTGGTAAACAGCCGGAAACGCTGTCCGTACTGCAGCCCGCTGGTTTGCCACACCCGATTCTGATATTCGCCATACACCTTTTCTGCCGAGCGATTCCAGACACGTTCCGGGTACACGCCACCACCGGGTCGGGGGAGCTTCATCAGCGGGCGGTTGACATCCCACCAGATGCCGCGATAAGAGAGGCGATATCCGTAAGCAGCGGTGGCGGGAATACCGTACGTCTCGCTTA
>JALXCH010000070.1 GCA_026991005.1 Calditrichia bacterium
TCGTACTGCCGGATGTTGTAGAGGTGAATTTTGGTCTCCACCTTTTCCGGAACCAGTTTAAACGCCAGTTCCTCCTCACCGGCATTTTCGTATTCCGCATCAAAAAATTCCAGCACTCCCTCCGGTTGCTTGATGGTCTCTTTGGTTACCGAAGGATTGAATTCCGGTTGGAATCGCTTGAAATCCTTCTTGGCTTCCAGTTCGCTCTGGTAAGTTCCGGAAAGAATGATGTATTTGGTGTTGTTGTTAATTTTTCGATCGCCCAGATAAATATCGCCGCCCAGTACTTCGATACGGGCATCGGGATCATATTTTTGTGCAATCTTCAACTTCTCCTCGATGCGATCGCGATGGAAGCTCTGGTAAAGAATGAGATGATACACTTCCTTCCCGGCACGACTCTCTTTAATCTTGACGCGCCATTTCAAGTCTGATGTAATATTCTCGATGAGAACATTCCCTTCCGCATCGCACACGGAAAATTTTCCCATTACCTTGAAATCCAGAAAATTCTGATTTTCCAGAATACCAATCCGAAAAACAGGTTCACCGTTTTTTTCGGGGAGTTTGATGGAGCGAATTTCTTCGGTCATTTTATCTATCCTATTTTTAAATTTCACCAAAATTAGCCGCTAAATATATAATATTTTTCAAAAAAAAGCAAGTTGAAGCGTTGGCTCTTTCCGCAGTAAAATATAAAATTTCAAAATTAGTTCGATTAAATACAATATTCTGGATAATGAAAGTTTTATTTTTGCTATTTTTTAATGAAAAAAACTCATTCTGGGGGTCTGAGGCTTGCGTTGACATTTCCCGGGAAATTTATTAAACTTATAAATGAAAAATAGGGAGAATGGAACAGGATTGCGCACATTTGTTCTATGCATACTTATAGTTGCTCTTTTACCCGCCGGGTTATTTGCCCAGCTTCTCACGTCCCCTTCCGAAGCCTTTGGCGACCAGTTAATCATTGGAATTGTGGGAACTCCTCCCCGGGTGCTGAATCCGTTTAAAATCCACGAAGTGGTGGAAAAGGAAATCAACCGGTTTATATTTGGAAGCGGGTTAATTCAGCAGGCCGATCGGTTTGGAGAACCACCGGCTCTGGTGGATCGCTACATTGTAACGGGTGGCGGTGGGATGCAGGGGAAAGAGTGGCAGTATGTGCTGAAGCGGAACATCAATTATCATGATGGGATACCGCTCCGCAATAAGGATGTGTTATTCACATTTAACTTCCTGAAACGCTGGGGTGGTGCCATTCTGAACCGCCGCATCGATTTCACCAACGTGCGCAGCATCCAGCTTAACGGCGACCTGGAAGTTCGCTTCATTTTGAATCGGAAAGACCCCAATTTCGATCAAAAACTGACTGATATTCCCATCCTTTCCAGCAATTATTACCGCGAAGCTTACGAGAAGGGGCCAGCCATTTTTACCATGGAAGAACCCATGGGCTACGGCCCTTTCCGTTTCGAGGTGAGCACCCAGAACGAAATCCGCCTGGTGCCCCATATTCACTACGTGTTTGGGCGTCCTTTTTTGAATCGCGTGGTATTCCGCTTTTACGATGATGAGCAGAAATTGGTGGATAATTTCATCCGCGGTTCGGTGGATATGATTGAGGTGAATGATCGCCTCACCGCCCGGCGACTTCACCAGATTCTGAAAAACGATATCAAAGTGTTTACCGTACCCCGCCCAGAGAAGAAAGTGTATTTCATTCAGTTTAATGTGAAAAGTAAGAATTTCCAGTCCCCGCGCACTCGTAAAGCGATTCGCCTGGCAATTAATCGCAACGAGATCATTCGGCGGCTGATGGGGCAAAACGGTCATGTGGCCTATTCGCTCATCGACTATACCAACAAATATTTTTTCAAGGGATTATTTAAGGAAAGTTACCGGCCCAATCAGGGGATTCAGATTTTGCAGCAGGATGGGTGGATTATCGATAAAAAAAGCGGTATTCTAAAACGCAACGACCAGGAACTGAGTTTTGACCTGATTTTCGAAAAGAATTCTTTTCTGGAAGAGAGCATTGCCCGTTCCATAAAGATTCATCTGGCAGAGCTGGGAATTAATGTACGTCCGCAACCGGTGACCCATGAGGAGAAAAAAGCGCTTATCGAAAAAAATCAGTTCGATGCGGTGATTGATAGTTACAGCTATTATGATGTGGATTTGTACAATGCGTTGCGGTATTTTTATTATCGGGTTCTCCGCAAGCGGAAATCTTTTAACAATTATCGCAGTTTAACCATAGAGCGATTGTTTAAAGGGGTAGAGAATAATTCTATTCCTTTGTCCCAATTATATACGCGCTACCAAATTGTAATTCATCAGGAAGCTCCGGTGGTGTTTCTATTTTTTCAGGATAAAATCATTTACGCGGTGCAAAACCGCTTCCAGAACATCCGGGTGTCCTACAGCAAAGGAAAAATGTACTATTACCGGCTGAATCCCCTGGAGAACTGGTTTGTGCCCAAAGTTCTGCAAAAATATCGGGAGTGGTAATATGCAGAACAAATTGCACATTCTCCGGCGCTGGCAT
>JALXCH010000071.1 GCA_026991005.1 Calditrichia bacterium
TCTGGAAACGCCATATCATCTCCCGTATTTACGTAATAGGAATGTTAAAAAATATTTCTCCTAATTGCAAGTATTTTTTTAAATTATAAAAAACATATTACGTAAAATGGGCGGAGTTAATGTTTAATCTAAACTTTCGTTTTACCAAAACATTTACTTTCGTTAAGCAAAAATCGATGTTTCACATTTCTATTTTTTTTCCGGTATCTACTTTCTTTCAGAAAAAAGCTTTCAGCAGCACTGAATAGCGCAAATACGCCCGAACCAATTAATTCAAAATTCTTAACTCAAAATTCAAAATTAATTATTTCAGCATGGGGATTTTCACTCCTTGCTCCCGGGCAAAACGGATGGCTTTTTCGTAACCGGCATCGGCATGGCGCATCACACCCAGGCCGGGGTCGTTGGTCAGCACCCGTTTCAGGCGCATCTCCATCATCTCCGTGCCATCTGCCACAATCACCTGACCGGCATGCAGAGAATAACCGATACCTACTCCACCGCCATGATGAAAGCTGACCCAGGAGGCTCCACTCACCGCATTGACGGCAAAATTCAGAAGAGGCCAATCGGCGATGGCATCGGAGCCGTCCTTCATGGCTTCCGTTTCGCGATTGGGAGACGCCACAGAGCCGGAATCCAGATGGTCGCGCCCGATGACAATGGGTGCTTTCACCCGGCCTTCCCGCACCAGCTTATTGAATAATAAACCGGCTTTATCCCGCTCGCCATACCCCAGCCAGCAAATACGTGCCGGAAGTCCCTGAAATGCCACCCGTTCCCGAGCCAGGGTTAACCAGCGCCGCAGATGGGTTTTCTCCGGGAACAGCTTCATCAGTTCCTCGTCGATGGTGTAAATATCTTCCGGCTCGCCAGAGAGCGCTGCCCAGCGGAAAGGTCCCTGCCCTTCACTAAACAAATCCCGAATATACGCCGGAACAAATCCCGGATATTTCCAGCTTCCATCGGGATTCCGCACTTCCTCTTCTTTTACGAAACCGCCCGCCAGCGCATTGCCCCGCAGATTGTTCCCGTAATCGAACGTTTCGGCACCTCGCTCCTGCAACTGTATCATCAGGCGCACGTGCTTGGCCATGGTGCGGAAGGATTGTTTTAAATATTCCTCAGAATTTGCCCGGCGCAGTTCCAGTGCCTCCTGGTACGAATACCCCTCGGGCACGTATCCGTTTAAGGGATCGTGCGCGCTGGTCTGGTCGGTGAGTAAATCGGGTGTAATTCCCCGTTTAACCAGCTCTTCCAGCAGCGTGACCACATTGCCAATCCACACGATGGATTTGGCAATGCCTTTTTCCCGGTACTCCAGAGCACGGGTAATGGCGGCATCCAGATTGTGCTCGATTTCGTCCAGATAGCGGGTTTTAATCCGTTTTTGAGCGCGCTCTTCATTCACTTCTGCCGCCAGATAGGTGGCGTTGTTCATCGTTGCTGCCAGGGGCTGGGCACCGCTCATCCCGCCGCAGCCGCCGGACACCACCAGCCGACCGCGCAAATCGTCCGTTCCAAAACGCTTGCGCCCCGCCGCCGCAAACGTCTCGTACGTGCCCTGCAGAATTCCCTGTGTACCAATGTAAATCCAGGAACCGGCGGTCATCTGCCCGTACATAATCAATCCCAGTCGCTCCAGATGATGGAAATGTTCCCAGTTCGCCCAGTGCGGCACCAGATTGGAATTGGCAATAATCACCCGGGGGGCCCACTCATGGGTTTTCAGAACCCCCACCGGTTTACCGGATTGCACCAGCAACGTTTCATCGTTTTCCAGCTCCTTTAAGGTGCGAATAATCGCCTCGTAGGCTTCCCAGTTTCGGGCCGCCTTACCGGTACCACCGTACACAATCAATTCATCGGGATTTTCTGCGACCTCCGGATCCAGATTATTCATTAACATGCGCATGGCAGCTTCCTGCTGCCAGCCTTTGGCACTGATTTGAGTGCCTCGCGGTGCTTGAATCTCTCGTTTCATCTTTTCCCCAATCTATTTTGTTGGTTTATTTGTTTTTCCGTCTTTCCCGGTATTCCCTCTCTTTAATACGCCAATGCTACGCTTCACTAAAAATGTTACAAAAAAACAAAAAAGAAAAGATTGAATTACTTTAATTTCCAGAATTAATTAAAAATTTCTCCAACGAGATTCATTGGCCTGCCCGGGCAGGATTAAAATTCTTCGCTCCGCTGGCACAGGAAAGAGATTCTTCGCCCTGCTTGCGCAGGGCTCAGAATGACAGGGTGATGTAAACGTTGCGCAACCAAATAAAAAACATTCACTCATTTAATTAACATATCTGCCCTCTGTCTTCTTTCTATTCCACTTTTACCGGATTCTTTTTCAACCCCATTAAAAAATGCTGCACCTGTTTTTGTTCCACCAATTGTTTATAAGAAAAAAGGACAAAACCTTCCGGACGAATGGCCAGTACCTGTTGCAATTTAGGGAGAATCCGGTTCTGGGGCTGGTTGTAAAGTGCCACACCAATCAGATATTTATCGGGTGGCAGGCGATCGATATACTCCAGCAAGCGTTTCCG